>NZ_RZRO01000018.1:0-80536 GCF_003997975.1 Mesorhizobium sp. M7A.F.Ca.US.005.03.1.1 | reverse complement strand
GACCTATTCCGAGCTTTTTCGGGCGGTCGAGGCATTGGCCGGCTGGATTGAAGCCGTCGTTCCCGACGGAAATGCGGTTGGAATACTTCAGGCCAACTCGGTCTGGTACACCGTTGCGATGCTGGCCAGCATGGCATCCGGTCGGCCGTCAGTGCCGCTTAACGTGCGAGATCCGGACTCGCGCATCAACGAAATCGTCGCCGACGCGAGGCTCTCCGCCATAATTGGCGACAAAGGCCTCCACGGCCTTGATCTGCCCCAGCACGTTGCCTGGATCGATATGGCGCAATCATTGCAGGCAACGCCCCATCCAGCCGCACACCGTGTGGTTTCTGTCGATGCACCGGCAATCGTGCTTTATACCTCCGGCAGCACGGGCCGCCCCAAGGGGATTGTCAACAGCCAGCGGAACTTGCTGTGCCGAGTGCAGCAATATGTCGATGCGTGCCACATCAATGCACAGGATGTATTCCTGCCTCTGACCGGCCCGGCAACCATCGCCGGCTGTCGGGAAATTCTTGCCGCTCTTCTCACGGGTGCCACGTTGCAGCTTGTGGAGGTTGAAGCCGTCGGCCTGCGCGCGGTTCGCGGCCGCATGCAATCCGAAGGCGTGACGATCACTTATCTGGTGCCTGCATTGCTTCGCGCTCTCTTGGCGGATGAACCCGCGGACGCCTTTGGTTCGCTCAGAGTTGCCCGAATTGGAGGCGAGAAGGTATCTTCGGCCGACATCCGCCTCGTGCGCAAGGCTGTCCCGCCAAATTGCCTGGTGCAGATCGGCTATTCATCGACGGAAACGACGGGATCGCAGTGGTTCTTGCCGCACGATTGGCCGGAATTCGATTCTTCGGCTCCCGTCGGCTGGCTGCTTCCGGGAATCAGCTTCGCAGTGGTCGATGAAGAGGGTTACCCGGTTCAGCCCGGCAAGATCGGAGAACTGTTGATCAGAAGCCCGTATGTCGCGCTTGGACATTGGGAAAACGGGGCCGTTGTTCCGTTTGAAGTAGACCCCGACGACCAGACGCTTCGCATCTTTACGACGGGCGATCTTGTGCAAATCGGGAGTGACGGCCTGCTGCGGATCATAGGCCGCAAAGGGCGCCAGATAAAGGTCAATGGGCGGCGCGTTGAGCCGGCCGAACTCGAACGGGTTCTGCGTGGCGCGCCGTCGGTGAAGGATGCCGTGGTTATCGTCACCCCGGCGAATGAACTGGTTGCATTCGCCGTACCGCACAGCGGAGCGGGAGCCAGTTTTTGCGACGAGCTGCGCCAACTTGCCAGGACAAAATTGCCGCCGGCGCTTTGCCCGTTGCGACTCCATGCAAGCGCCGAGATACCGCGACTGCCCAGCGGAAAGATCGATATGACAACGCTGGCTGCAATTGACCTTTCGGTTCGGGAAACCACGCCCCCACCGCAAATACCCCATGCGGGACATGAAGTTCCTGCTCATCAGATCGTACGGCGTGCCTGGACCAAGGTCCTCAAGACGCGGGTCGCCCTGGGCTGTTGGGACGAAGCGGGGGGAGATTCGCTGAAGCTGCTGCACTGCGTCATGGAAATCGAAAGCGCGATCGGGCAGGAGCTCGGATTGGAAGCCTTCACGGTTGGAATGAGCTTCGATGAGATGGTTGCAGCGGTCATTTCTGCTCAAGGAGGCGGCGAGCACGCGCCCGCTTGGAAACACGAGCCTCCGCTGCTTTTCCTTTTCCCCGGCTCGGTCGGCTATGGTCCGAGCCTTGCTTCGTTCGCATCGGCAATAAGCAAGGTCGCCAGGGTGTCTCCCATCAGATATCCGGCCCTGGGCATGATCCTGCAAGGTCAGAACACCGTCGCCGCAATGGTCGAAGCTGCAATCGATCATATCAACCGCGTGCAGCCGACCGGCTGTGTTCGCCTGCTTGGTCACTCGCTCGGAGGAGCGGTTGCTTTTGAGGTTGCCGCGCGTCTGCTTGATCAAGGGCGAGCGGTAGCGTTCACGGGCATTCTGGATACCAGCCTGGTTGGCGAACGCAGCAGGCGTTGGGAGACGATTACCCGGACATTTCACCGGATCCGAACCAATCGTATATCGGCTAGTCGAGTGGCATGCCGCGCGCTTGCCAAGGTCGCGGTCAAAATGCACTGCGAATCCCGGCTTGCCAGCTTCCTCGATCGCTATGCCGAGGGTCAGTTCAACCCGACGAGCTTCAGAACCAAACTGGAACTGCAGGAAGTTCTGCGCGCGCGCGCCTTCTTCCAGTGGCTCACAGAACCCAGGCCGATACTGCCGATCACCGGCACCTTGTTCCGTTGCGCGCGGCCCGGAATGCCGCTTGCACTTGGGTGGGATCGGGCATTCGTCCATCTGGACGTCATTCCGATCGCCGGCACTCACATCGACATGGTCGTGGAGCCCCATCTGACCATCAATCGCCCGCTCATCGAAAACGCTGTGACTGAGACCTACTCTTCAATCGAGTCACAGAAACGGGAGGCAGTGTCATCGACCTGATCGGGGAATTCAACAGCGATGTGCTGGCGCTCGATGCCCGGCTGGAGATCGATCGCATCGTCGAGACCTTGCGCGAACAGGTTCTCGGCACACAACGGCGCCGCGGAGTGGTTGTCGGGCTCTCCGGAGGCATCGACAGTTCGGTCGTCGCAACGGTCTGCGCACGCGCGTTCGGCAGGGACAAGGTACTGGGCCTGTTCATGCCGGAGCGCGATTCATCCGGCGACTCGTTGAGGCTTGGCCGCAGCGTCGCCGGGCAGCTTGGCATCGACACAATCCTTGAGGATATCCAGCCGGCGCTCGAGGGCATCGGCGCCTACGCCCGACAGATGGAGGCCATCCGAACTGCCGTCCCTGGATATGGCGAAGGCTGGAAATGCAAGCTGGTCATGGCATCGGTGCTGGAGAGCAGCGGCCTTAATATCACGCGCCTCACCGTCGAGGATCCGGACGGAAAGATCGACACCGTGCGTCTTTCGCCGGCGGCTTACCTGCAGATCGTCGCTGCAACCAACTACAAGCAGCGGGTTCGCAAGATGACTGAATACTATCATGCGGACCGCCTCAACTATGCAGTGGCAGGCACGCCAAACCGGCTCGAATATGACCAAGGCTTCTTCGTCAAGCAGGGCGACGGCGTCGCCGACGTGATGCCGATCGTCCATCTCTACAAGACCCAGGTTTATCAGCTGGCGGAATATCTCGGGATTGACGAGGAGGTCCGAATGAGGCCGCCGACCACGGACACGTTTTCCATGGCGCAAACCCAGGAGGAGTTCTACTTCGCCTTGCCCTATCAGCTGATGGATTTGTGCCTCTACGGCATGAATCACGGAATTTCGGCCGGCGTGGTTGCCGCCGCCGCCGGCCTGACGGCCGAGCAGGTCGAGAAGGTCTATAAGGATATCGTCAGCAAACGCCGCGCCGCCCGCTACCTTCACGCACGGCCGCAGCTGTCCGCTGCGATGGACAGGGATTGACCCATGTGCGGCATCGCCGGAATTGTGGCGCTGAACGCGGCTGCGGAGCCTCCTTCACGAGCCGCGCTTCTACGAATGGCAGCCGCGCTCTCCCATCGAGGCCCGGATGAGAGCGGCGTTTACCGCGACAGGCGGGCGGGGCTGGCGCATACCCGTCTGTCGGTCATCGATCTCTCGACCGGACAGCAGCCCCTCGCGGACACCGGCGATACCACCTGGATCGTGTTCAACGGCGAGATCTTCAACTACGTCGAGCTGCGTGAACAACTCATGGCGCTGGGGCATCGTTTCCGCACCCGCAGCGATACCGAGGTCATCGTGCACGCCTACCGCGCCTGGGGCGTGGCCGCATTCGAGAGGCTAAACGGGCAGTGGGCACTCGCCATCTGGGATTCGCTGACAGGCCGTCTCGTCCTGTCGCGCGACCGGTTCGGCATCTGCCCGCTGCATTTGTGCGAACATGCTGGCCGCCTTCACTTCGCCAGCGAAGTGAAGGCCATTTTCGCAGCCGACCCGGCGATACCGCGGGCCTTCGATCCGGCGGGGATAGACCAGACTTTCACGCTGTGGACGGTCGTACCGCCGCAAGGCGTATTTCAGGGAGTGAAGGAACTTACCCCCGGCCATGTACGCATCTACGACAATGGCAGCGTTCGTGAGCACGCTTTCTGGAAACCTTGTTATCCCGAGATCGCGGACCAGGCCCACGGCACCTTCACCGGCTCACTGGACGATGCGGTGGACGAAGTGCGTAGCGCCTTGCAGGCCGCGACGGCGCTTAGAATGGTCAAGGCGGATGTGCCGGTTGGCTGCTACCTTTCCGGCGGGCTCGACAGCTCACTTGTCGCCATGCTCGGGAGGCGCTTCGCCGGCGCGCCATTCCAGACCTTCTCGTTGCGTTTTGCTGACGCCGAATATGATGAAACCCGTTACCAGCGGCTGGTTGCAAGTGCGAGCGGCGGCGAGCACCACGAGGTGATGGTTTCGCGCGGTGATATTGCCGAGGTTTTCCCAGATGTGATCCGTCACGCCGAGCGTCCGATTCTCAGGACCGCGCCGGCGCCGTTGTTCCTTCTCTCGAGGCTGGTGCGCGAACATGGCATCAAGGTCGTCCTGACCGGCGAGGGCGCCGACGAGATGTTTGCCGGCTACGACCTGTTCCGTGAAGGCAAGGTCCGCCGTTTCTGGGGGCGGCAGCCCGCATCCGCCCGACGCGCGCGACTGCTGGAACGCCTCTACCCCTATCTGAGCCGGTCGCCGGTCAAGCAGCAGGCGATGGCGCGCCAGTTCTTTGGACACGATATCCATGCATTTGGCACGCCCGGCTTCGCGCATGACACCCGCTGGCGCACCACCAGCGCGATAAAACGGCTGTTCTCGGCCGACATGCATGCCGAAGCGGCGCGTCACGACGTGGTGGCAGACCTGCTTGGCCGCCTGCCCGAAGAGTTTCCACGATGGCGTCCTCTCGCGCAGGACCAGTATCTTGAGATCAGGACGCTGATGTCGGGCTACCTGCTCTCCTCGCAGGGTGACAGGATGCTGATGGCCCATTCTGTCGAGGGGCGCTTCCCGTTCCTGGACGACAGGCTCGTGGCCTTGGCGAATTCGCTTCCGCCCGACTACAAGCTGCGCATTCTGGATGAGAAACACGTGCTGAAGCGTGTGGCGAAATCGATCGTGCCCGCGGAAGTCGTGGCCCGCAAGAAGCAACCCTACCGGGCGCCCAACGCACTTTGCTTCACGGGCGATGGCGCACCCGCCTATGTCCGCGAAGCACTCTCCGAGACTGCCCTGCGCGCGGCGAATGTCTTTGATCCGAACTCGGTCGCGCGCCTGCTGGACAAATGCGCTGCCAAGACCGGCGATGGGGATCTGTCCAACTCGGACAACATGGCGATGGTCGGCGTGCTGTCGACGCAGCTCCTCCATCAGCAGTTTGTCGCAAGCCGCCCATCGAGCGCGCATGCGGTCGACCTCAGGATAGATGTCGATCACCTGCACAGGGAAGAGGTGCTGGTATGATGCATGGCGCCGTACCTCTGCTGGACGATTACCTCAGTCATTCGGCCGAGCGGCTCGGCGGCAAGGTAGCGCTGGTGTGCGGCGAGCACCGGCTCACCTATGACGAGCTTGAGACACGCTCCAGCGCGGTCGCCCGTCATCTCGTCACGTCCGGGGTCGCCCCCGGTGACCGCGTTATGATCTTCGCCGACAACACCGTCGAGACCGTGGTCAGCTTCTGGGCGGTTCTCAAGGCGAGCGCCGTTGTGTGCGTCGTCAATCCGCTCACCAAGAGCGACAAGCTGGGGTATTTGCTCAACGATTGCCTTCCGGCAGCATTGATCACCGACAAACATTTGCAGCCGGTCTTTGCTGAGCCGGCGCGTAACTGTCCGTCGCTGCGGCGGCTCATCGTCTCCGGTCAGGTGGACGACGCCGAGCTCCGGGGATTGCCGCATGCCGTGCGCTGGGATGAGGCGGCTGCCAGCCACGGCAAAGCGCCGGCCCGCCGCCGCATCGATATCGATCTCGCAGCCATCATCTACACGTCGGGCTCGACCGGCGAACCCAAAGGCGTGATGCTGACACACAGGAACATGATGACAGCCTGCACGTCTATCGCCTCGTACCTTGAGCTTGGCGAAGACGACGTGATCCTCAATGTCTTGCCCCTGGCCTTCGACTACGGCCTCTATCAGATGATAATGGCATTCCGTACCGGGGCGCGGTTGGTCCTCGAGCGCTCGTTTGCCTTCCCCGCACAGATACTTGCGATCATCGAAAGGGAGAGAGTTACAGGCTTTCCCGGCGTGCCGACCATCTTTGCCGCACTGTCGGATCTCAGGACGCTGAAGGCAAATGATTTTGCAAGCATAAGGTATGTCACGAACACGGCGGCAGCCCTGCCGCTTAAGCACATTCGCCTGCTCCAGGAACTGTTTGCCGCCGCCCGCATCTATTCGATGTACGGCCTGACCGAATGCAAACGCTGCACCTATCTTCCGCCGGACGATCTTGCCCGAAAACCGTTGAGCGTGGGGATCGCCATCCCGAACACCGAAATGTGGATTGTCGATGAGGATGACCGAAGGGTTGGTCCCAATGTCGTCGGTCAGTTGGTCATCCGCGGGGCAACGGTCATGAAGGGCTACTGGGGTAAGCCGGAGGCTACCGCGAAGAAGCTCAAGCCAGGTCCTTTGCCCGGCGAGCAGGTTCTGTACACCGGCGACTACTGCCGAATGGACGAGGAAGGCTACCTCTATTTTGTCGGCCGCAGCGATGAGATCATAAAATCGCGGGGAGAAAAGGTGGCGCCTAGGGAAGTCGAAAACGTGCTGATGGAAATCCCGGGAGTACGGGAAGCCGCGGTTGTCGGAGTACCTGACGACCTGCTGGGGCAAGCAGTGAAAGCGTTTGTCGTCATGGAGCAAGGAACGATCATGGGCGAAAAGCAGCTGCGGATGGAATGTCAAAAGCGATTGGAAAACTTCATGATTCCGAAGTCCATCCAAATTGTGTCCAGTCTGCCGATGACGGACACGGGCAAGCTCAAGAAAATGGCGCTGTCATAAAGCAATTTACGGAATTATTTGGATCGGAGGCCAATTCAATGCTGAGCACGAACAACAGAATTGACACCTACAGCGATCAAATCCGCGCCTTTCTGGCGTCAAACTTCTACGTAGCCGACCCGCGTGCGCTGGAAGTTGAAACGTCGTTGCTCGACCAGGGCATCATAGACTCGACTGGAGTGCTTGAAGTTATCGGATTCGTCGAGGAGACATTCGGCATCACTGTCGAGGACAGTGAACTTCTGCCGGAGAATTTCGATTCCATCCAGGGAATTGCACGTTACGTGGTCAGCAAGGAAAACTGATCGCCGGGCTACGGCTTGAGGGCGTCGTCCCAACCGGGCGCGCAAACCCATGGCGCGGCTCACGCTGACGCTTTGGCCCGTGCACAAACCACCCTGGCTTCACCGGCTTTGTTCGCAACCGTGCGAATGCTCTCATAGGCTTTGGAACGCTCAACCAAACTCATGACCTGCCGGTCTTGGCCAAGCCCGACCTCGAAAAGTAGCATGCCACCTTGCCGCAGATAGTGCTGCGCCTCCTTGATCACCCGCATATGAATGCTCAGGCCGTAAGGCCCGGCAGCGAACGCCTCACGGGGTTCAAGTTCCATCAGATGCGCGCGGTCGTTTTCGAGCCGCTTCTCCGAGATGTAAGGCGGGTTGCAGACGACCAGGTCGATCGTACCTTCGAGCTCCAGACCCGAGAAGGAATTGAAGAGGTCGCCCTGTAGCACCGAAATACGTCCGGCCAGGCCAAGATGGGCAACGTTCCGGCAGGTGGTTTCGACGCAGCTGTCGGTAAGATCGCTCGCCCAGACGCGCGCGGTGGGGACCTTGTATCCAATGGCGCAGGCGAGATTGCCCGCCCCGCAGCACATGTCCACGACACGCGGTACCGGCCTGTTAAGTTCACGAAGGACATTGAGGGCGGTGCTGCCGAGCAGTTCCGTCTCCGGGCGAGGGACGAGCACGCCGGGCGCGACAACCAACTTCAGCCCCATGAAGTCGGTGCGGCCGGTGCTGTAGGCGCTGGCGACATCTATTTCACCAATCACGGCAAACCCGCTTTCTTGATTTCCCCATGTTGATTTCTCAGGCGCCCGGTCTTCATGCCATGGGCGAGCCATCAGCAACGTCGTTCCCGGCTCGGTTCACGTCCGCGCAACTACTGGATCGCCGCGCTCTGCAGTTCGCTGCTGAACCTCACCTCGATGGTGTCTCCAGGCGCAACCTCGGTGTCCTGGTCGACCGGTCGACCTCTTGACGCGTCGCCGGCCCCGCCGGTTATTGTGATCCGCGCCTGAAAGGTTTCGCCGGCGACGGGCAGTGGAAGCGCGGACGCCCCTGATGGCTGAAGCTTCTGGCTGGCTGCGTGGAGCCTTGCAGTGGTCTCGGCGAGGCGAAGGTCGGTGTCCCTCAATTCGTTCAGAAGGCCGATCCTTCTTTGATTTTCATTGCGTTCCTGCTGCCTGACGGAGTCTTCCTGCTGGCGCCGCGTTCTCATCAGTTCGACCGAGGTCTCGAGCGCCCGGCTCGACGACATCAGCACGGCACGTCTGACGTCGGCGAGCCTGCTGTTGGTCAGGTTGCCCGATTCGAACGATTTGGTGACCCGCGCAAGATCGTCCTCATCCTGTTTCACCGCGGCCGCTTCCGTCTGCTCGCGCTTGAGCAGAACTTCGACCTGAGCCTCGGCATCCTTGGCGGTCTTGTCGAGATAGCTTTGCTCCTGCTGAAAATTGTTCAGCGAAATCTTGAGGCCCTCCGCTTCCGCCTGCGCGACCGCCGATATCAATGCATTCGACAGGGGCGAGCCTTGCGGCGGTTGCATGTCAAATTCTGCCTGGTTCTGAAGTTCGGCGCGGATGCGCGCGCCATGAAAGTAGTCTCTGATGTAGTCCCCCCAGATCGACTCGTAGTCGCGTCGCAGATCAACGGGATCAGGTCCGCTTTGGCTTGCCCGAGACCGCAGGAGACTAAAACCGCCGGCGACGGCAATTGCCTGTCGGACAGTCATGAGTGGCCGGTAAGTCTGCTGCCCTGGTGTCAGCACATCGCCAGTCACATAGATCGGACGGTACTCCGCGATCACGGCCGTGACGTCGCTCGGCTTGATGACGATCATTTGCTCCCGTCCATCAGGCAGGCGCTGATGGACTATCTTGGTTGGCAGCACCGCCTCCATGCGCGTCTGCAATTCTGCCGGCGTCAGCCCGCCAACCGGGATCATCCCGAACTCGGGCAGCGCGATCGAGCCATCCATTTGCACGATCGCGCGTTGCGTTCGCTCCGCTATGGAGGCTATTCCTATCTCCACCGTATCGCCGGGCGACAGCTTATAGGCCACCGGCGCTTCAGCCGCGGCTGCGATATCCAGGGCCAGGCAGCCGGCAAGGGCTGCAAAGAAAATTCGGCTAACGAAGGCCATCGATGGCAATCTCCCTTTAATTCAGGCCCGGCTGCTGCGGCCAATCGAGATGGGCGACGAATTCGTAGACCGGTCCACCAGGCACCCCCCAATTGCTCGACCAGATCACTTGCGACCCATCAGGGGACGGTGAGGCATGTGTCTCGCTCCAATAGTCGAACGGAGCGTTTCGCGTCTGCACGATGCGTCGGACCTCCTGACGACCGTCGACACGCAGCGCGATCACTTCACGCGTGTATGGCGCCCAGTCCGGGTGGCTCCGAACCTCATCGGGATTGCCCCCGTAACTTATAAATGCCCATTCGGGCCTGTCCAAAGCACGCAGCGACGTATGCTCGGCCTCACCGTACTTCGTGAGCGACGTGACCTTTCCATCGGACAGCCGACGCTTGATCACCTGATATTTGTCCGGAGCGGATTTGCTGGTTCCGACGTAAATTTCGCTGCCATCCGCATCGAGAGTCAAATCGCCATGGCCGGGCCGATGATGATCCTTCCACGTTTGGCGCAGGGTGCCGTCGACTGCGAAAATGGCTCGCTGTTCGGTGCCGTCGACCAGATTTTGGAAACACAGGATGTTCTCTCCGAGCGGAGAAATGGTGCAGGAACTGGTCGTTCCGGCAACCTGGGCGAGATCGATGTCCGGGTATTTCAGACGCCGGTCGATGTCGTATGCGAAAACGACAGCAGCTCCATCATTGCGGGTCGCGCGTACGGCAATGCGGTTGCCGTCACGACTAGGATTTCCCTTGGACGGGCCGAATTCGAGATCCCGATATTTCGTTGCGGAATACACTATGTCCTCACGATTGGTGCGGGGCGCCCAGATCGAAATCTTTTGACCATCGACACAGATCATCATCTCCGCGTTTCGAGGGCGCCATTCGCACTCACCCGACTTGTTGCGATGAAACAAAGGGAGGTAGGTTTTCCCGTCGAGGAAACACATGCCGTTGCAGCCGTTCATGAGGACGAGGAGGCTCTGATCCGCATTCCAGGCTTGCGCGCTCGAGTAGCGATGACTGCAGTATATTTTGCCGCAGACAATTCCGCTGCCAAGCGCTCCGGGCTGAGTGATCCGAGTAAAGCGGATCCCTGTCGCCGGATCAGTTGCAGGTTTCAGATAAGCGGGCAGATCCATTGCCGGCTCCGTGCCTGCCGCACCGCTCGGCCGGTTTACGGCTGTGTGCAGCGCCAGCAGCGCGGCCATCAACAGCAAAGCTGGTATGAGCCGCGGAAAGGTCATGTCATGTAGCTCATTTCGCGTCGGACGCGGCCTTCGCTGAGGCGCGAGCGCCACCACTCGATGGTCTTTTCCAGACCATCACGCAAGCTCGTATGTGCCCGCCATCCGACTTTACTTTCAAGGTTCGAGGAATCGGCGAGCAACGCGCGAACCTCGGAGTTTTGCGGCCGCATCCGGCTTTCATCTCGACGAACTGGTTTCCTGGTGCCACTCAACTCGAGCACCAACTCCAAAACGTCCGAGACACTGACGGCGCGCTGGCTGCCTGCATTGTAGGCATGGCCAAATTCAAGCTCGGCCGCCCCTGCCGCCACAAATGCCGCCGCAGTGTCCTCCACAAAGGTAAGGTCGCGGATAGGGCTGGTGTCGCCGACCATGATCGCCGGACAGTTCTCGTCCAGAGCCTGCCTTATGATGGTCGGCACGATGGCCCGCTCGCTCTGGCGCGGCCCGTATGTATTGAACGGTCGCAGGATGACCACCGGCACATCGAAGGACCTGGCATAGGACGCCGCCATCATGTCTGCGCCGATCTTGGACGCAGAGTAGGGGGACTGTCCCTGCAGTGGGTGGGATTCGTCGATCGGCATGGTCAGAGCGGTGCCATAAACCTCGCTCGTGGACGTATGCACAATGCGTTCGGTTTCCCAGTGGCGTGCCGCTTCGAGGACATTCACGGTGCCCAGCACATTGGTTTCCACATAGGATTGGGCAGCCGCGTAGGAGTAGGGAATCGCAATCAGCGCAGCCAGATGAAACACCGCCGCCTGGCCGCGCACGATCCGGTTGATGAACGCGCTGTCACGAACATCCCCACGAATGCATTGCAACTGGCTTCGAACGTGGTCGGGTAAATCGTCCAGCCAGCCATGGCTGTCGAACGAGTTGTATAGGGCCAGTGCCGTGACATCGGCGCCTTCGTGCACCAGCGCTTCCGTGAGGTGGGATCCGATAAATCCATCCGCACCCGTGACCAGGACCTTCCTGCCGCGATAGCTCACGACTGTGCACTCCTTTGATCGTGTGAGCTGTCAAACTGGCGAACGAACAACAATCCATTCATGCCAAACTCTCCTCACCTTCCAACTCTACCCACTCGCCGCGGGAGGCAGGGACACGCCGAAAACCGCCCTGAAGCCTCGCATTATCCAGACGAGGTCCGATGCAATCGTGCGCCGCGGATAGTAGGCGAGGTCGATCGTTGCCTTGGCCGGGAACAGGACCTCTCGATAAAACAGGAGCGGATCAAGGGTGGGCGGGTAAAAACAGGCTTCGTGACGGAATAGAACCTGGGTCGGGCCGAGCAGGCCGGGCTTCCACTGCAGGACGGCTTCATTGCCGCCGCGGAAACAATCGGCGAAGGCAAGGCTTTCCGGCCGCGGGCCGACAATTGCCATGTCTCCCGTAAAAACGTTCCACAGTTGCGGCAACTCATCAAGTTTCGTTGCCGCGAGAAAACGGCCTATCCGCGTCATCCGGCTGTCATCGTTCATGGTCAGCGCAAGGCCGAAAGGATCGGCTGTTGTCTTGAATTTGCGGAACTTGTACATGCGAAACGGTTTTGCGCCGGCACCCAGGCGCGTCTGTGCGAAAAGCACGGGCCAACCACCCTCGACAAAGAGTGCGACAGCAATCAGTAGCATCAGCGGAGCGAGTGCCATTCCCGCTGCTGCGGCGAGGATGATATCCATCGCGCGCCTGGCAATTCCGTGGCTGGTGCCAGCTACGGCGGGCCGATGCATCGTCACGTCGAGTGCGTTCATGCCGCGGCTCCCGCGCGCCCGCTGCTTTCAATCGCGGTGGCCAACGCAACAACCACCGACTCGATCGCACTTGCCGTAATTTGCGGATGTAGTGGAATCGTCAACTCCCGCTGCGCGAAATCCTCGGTCTTCGGCAGATGGATTTCAGTGAACATTTGGCGATAGAGCGTCATCTGGTGCACGGGCGTATAGTGGATTGTGGTCTGTATTCCCTTCGTTCGCAGATGGTCGATCACCGTTTGCCGGTCGACGTCATGTGGCAGGAGGACAGGCATGATGTGATAGGCCGAGGTCCGCGGTTTGCAGAACGGAACTGTCACAGCCGAGCAATAGTCTGCGATCAGACGTCGATAGAGGACGACCAATATGCGCCGGATTTCATTCCATTCCTGCAGGTTCTGAAGCTGGACCAAGCCAATAGCGGCGCGCAATTCATCCATGCGATAATTGAAACCGAGCATCGTCACATCGTATTGCGGCGTGCGGCTGTTCAGCCGCTGATGTGTGCCGCTGGTCATCCCATGTCCGCGAGCCTGGCGGATCGCTTCACGGAGCTGTGCATCCCGGGCGATTACGGCCCCACCTTCCGCGGTGGTCATGTTCTTGTTGCCGTAGAAGCTAAAGGCCGCGGCCGCACCGTAAGTCCCCACCTCCTTAAGGCCGGGAGCATGCGCGGCATCCTCGACGATATGCAGTCCTCGCACACGGGCAAATCTCTGCCATTCTTCCCGGTCGGCGAGGTAGCCGGCAAAGTGGACGAGAATGACGGCCTTGGTGCGTCCGGTGCACTTGGCTTCCGCGTCGCTTAGGGACATCAGTGGCACTTCGGCCGACTCTATGTCGACGAATACCGGTGTTGCTCCTACGTAGAGCACTGCATTCGCGGTCGCCACGAAGGTCAGCGAGGGAACCAGAACTTCGTCTCCGGGACCGATCCCAAGTGCATGGAGAATGAGATGCAGGGCGGCGGTGCAAGAGCTGACGGCAACGCAATCGACCGCATCATGCACGGCCGCGAAGGCCTCTTCAAAGGCTCGTACCTGGTCCCCCATCGTCAGCCACCCACTGTCGACAACTTTGGCCAAGGCCGCCTTTTCCGGAAAGCCAAGAATAGGAGCGCTGACCAAGAGCATTACGACCTCCTCATGTTGGCGTGGTCGAGCGTTCAGCCCTCAAGCGGCCGCTGCCGAGACCTCGATCGATGCGGACTGCTCTTCCCAGGCAATGGTTTGTGCGTTTTGAAAATCTTCAACGCGTCCGATATCCAGCCAAAGCCCGTCATGTTTGTAGACGTGCACATTCGTGCCGTTTTGCATCATCTGCAGCATGAGATCGTCGAATCCGAAGGCGATGCCGTCAGGTATAAAACGAAAAACGTCTGGATTCATGCAATATATTCCCATGCTTACCAGATGGGATAGCGTCGGTTTTTCACGAAATACTTGAACGGTATTGTCGACCTCGTCGATGACGCCGAAGTCCATCTTGATGACGCGGGATGCGGTGGCTATGGTGACTGGATCCGTGTGTGTGCGGTGTGATGCCACAAACCGGCTGAGACTGAGATCGGTAAGTACGTCCCCATTGAGAACAATGAACGGCTCGTCCAGTTCCTCCCTGATCAGGGAGAGTGGGCCAATGGTGCCGAGAGGTTCCAGTTCCTGGGTGTAGCGTATCCTTAGATTCCACTGGGATCCGTCCCCGCATACGGTGCGGATCAAGTGCCCCAGATAGCCGGTCGTGACGTAGACTTCCTGAATGCCGTTCCGCCGCAGCCACTTCAAAAGCAATTCAAGAACCGGTCGAGCACCGATCGGCATGAGAGGCTTGGGCAATATGGATGTGAAAGGCCGAAGGCGTGTTCCCATTCCACCGCACTGAATGACCGCTTTCATCTCGTCCTCCTATTGATACGACTGTCGCGGTGTGATGGGTCCAACCCACCCGGCCGGAAGGCACGCCAGTGTTGGTTTTGCCTCTCCGGAGTGCAGCGATGGTAAGTGGCGCTTGAGAAGGCGTCGTCGTGCATTTGAATGGCACTTTCCCGGCCTTTTGATTCAATATTCCAGTTGGCAGCGCATGGGCGCGGCAGGGCGATCAGAGCTGGGAACTGTTCACATGTCCGGCGCCGGCAACGACCTTCTCGGAAGGGCATCGCTACCGTTCGTACGAAAAAAACACTTCAACATCTGGCCCTGAAATGTGTGCGATTGTAAGCTATATTAGAAGGTTGAAATGTGCCGATGGGCGGCGGCGAGCGTCGACATACGGGGGATCAGCGGGCGGCTGATCTGTGTTGGGTCACCGCACAGTCCATCCAAAGGGAGGTTTCGGCAGCTAGGGACACATGCGGGCTGCCAAAAGGTGGGTGGTTCATGTATCGTATTATCATCGCCGATGATCACGGCTTGTATCGTCGTGGGCTGCGACTGGCTTTGATGGCCGGCATTCCAGACTTGGAAATATTCGAAGCGGCGTGTTTTGATACCGTCATAAGCCTGCTTGAAGATCAGGCGCCTGTTGATCTCGCCATCATCGACCTGAACATGCCGGGACTGTCCGGTCAGGACGACCTTCGCGACGTCTTACCGGCTCATCCCGACACACGGTTTGCAATTGTCTCAGGGACCGATTCACGCGCCGAGATTCTAACTGCCCTCTCGATTGGACTTCATGGCTATATCGTAAAGTCCCAAACGGACGAGGAGGTGGTCCTGGCGGTGAACGAAATCCTGGCTGGCCGCATTTACGTTCCGGCACTTCTTTCACAAAGGTCCAAGGAGTCGGTGCGCCTTCCATCCGAGGCTCCCACGCAAATGCCCCACAGGACCATCAGCGTCAACAATCTGGGCAGGCTTACGTCCAGACAGAAGGAAGTCCTCAGGTTGATGGCTGAAGGTTACTCGAACAAAGAGATTGCCCGCTCTCTTGAAATTGCAGAAGCGACGACGAAGATTCATGCGGCTGCCGTCCTGCGCGAACTTGGGGCACGAAACCGGACGGAAGCCGCGGTTTTGCTGAAGACATGGGCCGCCAGGGACATCAACTAGCGCCGATTGCTTTTGGCGGCAGCCGGACCGAATATTTCAGTCCGTGATCCAGCATCTCAAGCTTGGAAGAGTGGCCCACGATAGGCTCACCGCCGGCTCCGATAATCAACGACCCAAAACCACGCCGAGCCGAGGTGGAGACCCGGCGCTCTCCCGATTCCGACCATTCAAACACTATGTCGGCGCCGGGCTCCTGGGCCACGAATTGCCACACGACCTTGATCCGTCCTGCCGGAGTGCCGAGAGCCCCATGCTTCACGGAATTGGTCGTAAGCTCGTGAACGATCATTGCGAAGCTCTCAGCCGAACCCTCAGCCATTTTTATTTCGGGTCCACTGATCGAAATGTCATGCGTCCCCATATAGGGCTGCAATTCCTGAACGATGAGGTCACGCAGGGAAGCCGACAGGCTGCCATCGCGTGAAAGAAGCAGATGCGTCGCCTGGAGTGCGCCGATCTTTTCGATCAGTGTCTGCTTATAGCTGGCGATATCATTGTCGGGGGCACCAACCATATTCACAAGCGCCGTGATCACCGGAAACAGATTGTTGAGCCTATGGCGCTGTTCAAGCATGGCCCGCTCTCGCTTCTTCGCCGCAGCCCGCAGCAGAATGGTTATGCGCCGATCGGTGAGATCCGCGGCGACTCCTATTCGCTGTGCACGACCGTCGCGCAATTCGTCCCGTCCCCGAAGAGCAATCCAGCGGATATGTCCGCCAGTTCGCCTGATGCGGATCTCAGCGTCATAGTCGGCGCCTGATGCAAGCTCTCCCGGGGCCATCAGATTAGGCAAGTCGGCCGGGTGAACGACCGCAGTCAATTCCTGCAATGGACGGCTCGGCGCGGGTGCCAGCCCCATCATTTCCCAGAACGCGGCTGAGCCCTTCACGGACCCGCTCTCGAAATCTATGCGCCATGTTCCCAACCGGCTTGACGATAGCGCCAGGTCCAACCATTCCTTCTGAGCCCGGAGTGCCTCGCGGGCGGTTCGCTCTCCCGATATGTCGTCCACCACTACAAAAATGCTTTGAGGGAGAGCATCGGCTGGCACGGCCAAAGACAGGGCCAATCTTGTCCACAAAATCGTGCCGTCTCTTCTCAGGAGACGGATCTCCGAGCCGAACGAAGTCGTGTCTTTCAGGCGAGTCAACGCTTCCGCCAAGGTGTGGTTGTCGTCGGGGTGGACGAGTGCGCTGAGCGGCAGACTTGAAAGCTCCTCCTCGACATACCCTGTCATCTCACAAAGACGCTTGTTGGACCGTTGCAACTCTCCGTTCTCATTCATGTTGGCAAAGCCAATGGCGGCACGTTCGAATGCCCAGCGATACCTGTTTTCGGTTGCTTCCAAGGCCGCGAGTCTAGCCTCCGCAACCTGCAAAAGGGTGCGGTAGTCCTGCCTCTGCCGGTGGAAAGTCAGGGCGATCATCCCCCCTGCAACCAGCAGCAGAATGGCTTGAACCCAAAGGCCGACATCGATTGGATGGTGCAGGACATCCCGCGTCAACAAGCCGACGGCAACCATCACAAATGTTGCCGCAAGAGCGATCATGCGATCTTCGAGATATGAGATGGCAATAATGGCGGGAACAAACTCAAAAAAACCGATGTCGTATGCCACAGAGGTCGGCAGCGCTGTCTCGACTGCAAGTGTCGCTATCAGGAGCGACATCGAGGCAAGGCGGGTCAGCAACTTGCCTGAGCTGTTCGGATGCAAACTGAGCGAATGCAAACGCATGTGCCAGACTATAACCTTCTGACTAGTCCGTCGAGATTAGACCGAAAAGCGTACAGACTAGTCCGACCGCAGGATTGTTCCCCGGGATTGTAGCGCGCATTTTGTCCGATGTCGGGGGCGGATCGGACCGCTACTCTCCAAGCGACCTGACTGACATGTTTAAGGCACCTCCTTTTGACTGGGAGGCGTTGCCGTTTTGCGGGAGGTAAGAAAATGGCACTGGTTGGTAGGCAAGATGATGGAATTCTTGGTCGCCAATATGGAAGTTTCGGGGGAAAGCCTGTCTCCGCCTTGAGAACGCAAGGTGAGCATGCTTCCGCTTGGCATCAAGCACCGCAACGGTTCGACAGCGTTGCTGTCGAGCCACGGCAGAGCAGCCTTGCATCTGTGGTGAGAATGCTTGATCGCATCGGTTGTGGCTACCTGATCCTGAACAGCGACAGGAAGGTCATGGAGTGGAATTCAGCCGCTCAAAACACCTTGGAGCGCGAAGGCGAGGCAGCCGATACGGCCAGCAAGGTATTTGCTGCGCTGAGACGGCTGATCGCAAACGTGCCGGGCAATTTTTCTCCTGGCACGCTTTCATGGGTGGTGATCCGAGGTATGGGCGACAGGCCCCTGATATTGAACGAGAAGGGCATAGCAACGCCTGACGCGACAAGCATCGTGGCGCTGCTGGATCGTGAAAACAGGTCCGGGCCAAATCCCCAGACGCTGCAAAGAATGTTTGGTCTGACGAGTGCCGAAACGCAGCTCGCACTGCGCTTGGCGCAGGGCGATGCCCCTTTGGAAATAGCCCGCAAGCGGCGCTTGAGCCGGACCACGATAAGGTCGCAGCTGGCGTCGCTGTTCGCCAAGACCGAAACACGGCGACAGGCGGAACTGGTAGCTCTTCTTGGGCGCATATGCGTTTTGCCGTGAGGCAAACGCCTTTACCATGCGCGCGCACAACAGGCTTGTGCGCGCAATCTGTCGCTGATGTGCTTGTCGGCCAGCCTCACCTTACCGCCGTCGCGTGCGCACCCGGCCCAATCTTGGGCGGATTGCAAACACGTGATTAAGCACGTGCCAGCCCGCCACCTTCATGACGGAAGGCCGGAAGATCTGAATCCCATCCAGGAACGTAGTCAACCAGGACTGCTGGTGGAACCGCATGGGAATACGAGCAACCCGCAGCGCCCGCAGCAATGTCTCGGGAGGCGGGAGATGGTTGCGGTCTTTGATGAGATTCCAGTTAAGCTGCTTGACGGCGAGAGTCACTTCGTCGACCTCGCGGAAACTCTTTGACGTGGTAATGCTTGGATGGCTCGTTGCATCATAAAAGGTAAGCGGATCGCTTATCGCCACCATGTCCCCATGGCTGGCTAGATCGACGAAGAACAGTTGATCCACTCCGGCCGGAATCTCTTTGTGCGTGCGCATCAAGCAGCCGGCACGAATGACGTCGCTGTTGATCAGCAATGTGGATGGAATGATCCCCAGGCAGCGTGTCGCGCGCACCAGATAGAGGTCCATCAGGCACTGCTGGCTGGAATAAAGGGAGATCGCTTCCTGCTCCTTGGGGACTTGGCGAAATCTCACTCGCTTGTCCTCGATTATGTTTGCGGCAGACGTCATGAAGGCGACCGACGGGTGCTGTTTGGCAACTTCGGCGAATGTCCTGAGTGCACCTGGCGCAAGCCAGTCATCGTCGTGCAGCAACTTGATCCACCGTCCAGAGCAAGCCAGCATAGCGTTGTTGGTGTTCTCCACCTGACCGCGACCTCGGCTGTTCTCGATGATGCGGATGCGAGGTTCGCTTCGTGCATAGTCGGTCACGATAGCCCAGGTCTCGCCCTCCGGTCCCTCGTCGTCGCTCACGACCAACTCCCAATCGGAGTAATCCTGACCCAGGACGCTGTCGATCGCCCTGCGGATCGTATCGGGCCGGCGAAAGGTTGGTATCCCGACAGAGATAAAAGGGCGTGACCATGAGACATTGGCACGGTCATGCTGGGTGACCGCAACTGCCGCTTGAAGATTGTCAACCGACGACGAATTCATGGTGTTTTTTCCTCGAGACATTCATGTTGGATGCACGTTGCAGCGCCTGCTGGTTGAGGGTCGTGGGTCAACAAATACAGCGATGCTGCCATTTTCAGAGCGAAACCCGACGCGCCGCCGGCGGCCATGAAATAGATGACGGTGACTGGCTGCCAGCCCGCCTGGGCGCCGGCGAGCAACGGGCCAAACACGAGAACTGCTCGTGCGAGGTCGATGACCAGTCTTGTTCCTTGCCGACGTAGCAGAGCGGGAACGTCGCTAAGCGGAGTCGACAACGCTTGTGCCGCGCCCATCAGCGCCAGTGCGGTCATGATTTCCGCGGTGGGCATCCAAGGCTCGCCCAGGAGCGGAACGACCACATAGGGCGCGGCGAGTCCAAGCAGCAATATCGGCACCGCGGTAAAGCCGGCAGCCAGCAGGAGAAGCCCGCGTGCCACGCCAAGCAGGTGTCCACGATTGTTGTTCTGGTTTGCTTCGGCGACAAAAACATTGCTGAGCGGTGAAGCGATCAGCGTCACTGGACCGGTAACCAGGCGCGTTGCCACGCCCAAATATCCGGCAAATGCGGTGCCGAACAGCCCACCGACAAGAACTGCCGGAAGATTGTTGATCGCTATGCTCGCGAGTGTTGCGGGGATATCGAACAGAGGAAATTTGTATTCCCGCCGGGCCTTTTCGAACACCGCACGCCAGGGTGCCCGGGCGATGCCGCGCAAATCCTCCCAGCTCGTCACCCGATAACCGATATACCCGATAAAGACGAACTGGCTCAAAATATGGGCATGGATCATCGCTTCGCCGCCAAGGTTGGCAATGCCGAAAACCAATTGCAGTGCAGCCATGCTCGCCGGCAGGATCAGCCGCCCAAGGGCAAAGTCGCGCAAAAGCCCAGCACGCAGGCTCCAGCAGTTCATGGCTTCGACCAGACCTGCGCCTCCCATTCCGATCGGAATGAGCCAGGCAAGCGAGCCGAGGCGGTTGGGAGCAAGGTTCGACAGCATCTGTCCGGCCGAAAAGGCCAGGACGGTGGTCACGAACACAGCCAAAAGGATAAGCTTGACCGTCACATAGGCCTGGGCGCTCCCCTTAACCCCATAGAGTGACGCCTCGAAGCGCAATGCTGCGACCCCGGCGAGTATGTTCACAATCGACAGATAAATCGTAAAGATGCCGAAATCCGCAGGCGAATAGAGCCGCGCCAAGACCGGAATCGCAGCAAGAAGGGTGAGTTGGCCGACAATTGCCATCGCCGACACTTCACCAGCTGCACGAATGATCGAACCGATCGTGCTCGGCCGAACAGCGATGATGGCTGTGTCGGCCGCGGGAACCATCTTGGGTCTCAGAAGGTCGCTCAGTGCCATCGGTTCGCGCTTCCGAGGGAGGCAAATATCGGGGATTGCCGCAGCCTACGATGCACACCGAACCTTGCCATCATTCACCTGAATGACGCGCTCTGCGGACAGGCTGCACCCTGAATCGTCCGGGCCGCTCCCTGGATGAACCGCCCCCGGATCGTCCGCGGCCCAAGGACGAGCCTGTGCTTGGTCATGCTATCTGCTCGCGCAAGAGGTCGGCGCTATCCTCGAGCCGATATCCAGCATGTTTTTTCAAGTTCACTTGCGTGAGGACGCTGCCGACGGGTACCGCAAGAGAACCGTTGCCCTGAAGGAGTTCCAGCACCCCGCGAGCGAGGGTACGTGGCGTTTTCCTCCATCGGACGGCAAAAAGCACCGCATCAGCCCATCCAGCCAGAAATTTGGCTTCCGGCCGCCCGAGCGCCGACGGCAGGTTTATGATGACGATGCGATAGGTCAAGTGCAGATCCGCCATCACTTTGCCCCCATCCTCGCAGGACAACACCGCCAGCAGATCGTCCGACGGAGCAGCGGTCATCACGTCGATGCCGATTTCATGCAGACTGGCCACGGCGTTTTCCAGGTTGCTGCGATTGCAGACATAGTCAGCGAAGGAATGGCGGCTCTTGCGCTCGCTGAACTGATGCAGGAACTCGAGCGTGAGTTGAACGCCCTTGCGTTCAAGATCGATCAAGAGAACACGGCCGCCCATCCGCGTGCCGGCCAGCGCCAGACTCCATGCGAGCTCGGTCCCCCCATCCTCCGGGACGCTGGAGGTGACAAGCGCCGTGTACGACGAACGAGCCCTCAGCGCATTGGGCGCCGCAGCAATCAGCAACGACGTCACGGCGCGGCTATAGGCGGAGCTGCGCTCGCCCAGGACAAGGGTTCGCAGTCGTTTGGCATGCACCCTGCCTGCTTCGGGAATCTGCCCCATACATGGAACCTTGAGCACCGCTTCCGCCTCGGTCTCACCGCGAAAAGTCCGATCGAAGTGATTGCGCATCGTGACGAAAATCGCGCCCAGTATAGCGAACACAATCATCCCGGGCGGAACAAGGAAGATGGCGGGCAAGGTCTGCGGGATGGTCGGCGGCCATGCCGCCGATAGGATGGAAATTCCAGCCGAGGGAACTCCGATACGCCGCGTCAAATCCTGTTGCCGGCCAAGAAGTTCGTTGTATCGCTGGGTCAGCAAACTGACCTGCGGCTCGAGAACCCGCAACCCGGAAAGCCGGCTGGCGGTGTCGGCCATGACCGCATCCAAAATGGCCTTCCGGCTCTCAAGAGTGGCGATCTGGGCACGGAAAATGTTTGCGTCCGCAGCAATCTTGTCGATGCCTTGTTCGACCTTGCTTTCGGTCAGGTTTCTGAGTTCTTGGTCCGCAGGCGCGCGAGCCTGTCGAGCCGCGAGATCGGCAAGTTCAGGCCCGCCAATGGCTTCGGCCACGGAGACGAAAGAAGCCCCCTGCGCTCGAAGCTCCTGAACATGTCGCAGCCGAGTTTCCACAGCGGCGAGATCTGCGTTTGACATCGACAATTGCTGGCTGAGGTCGGCCCGTTCCCTGGCTGCATTGTCCGCCGAGCCTTGGTCGATGGCTCCGTGGCTCAACCGATATTTCTCAAGGCGGTCGGCCGCTGCCTGCAGATCGTTTTGCAGCCTGGGCAGGCTGGTGGTGATCGCATCGAGTTCTTGCTGGTCGGATGCCTGCCTTCTCCTTATCAGATTGTCGACATAGACCTGAGCGAATGTGTTGGCCACGAGCGCCGCCCGCGCGGGACTGTCATCGGCGAAAGCGACGGAGACTACTCTCGATCGCAGCTCCTGCCCGACCCGCATTCCTTGCCGCAAGGCTCTCAATTCGGAGGCATCCTCGGCTTGTGAATCGCTGATTGTTTTGTCCGCTCCTGGCCACAGTCGGTCCAGTAGACCACCGGCAAGCGAGCGTGTCCTCGGGGGAGGGATGGCAGACGGCTCAAGCCGGGAATTCCCGCTAGCGGAATTGTCCTGTCCGGTTTCAGCCGCACCTGTCTTGCGCAGTGCCGCCATGACGCGGCGCAGATGGTCTTGCGACGATAGCATCGTGATGTGGTCATCTATGCTTGAATCGACGAGGTCCTGCGAAGACGGGGCGCCGACGGGCAGTGAACCGCGCGATGGGGCGTCGATGATAAGCTGAGTAGTTGCTTCGTAGAGAACCGGGCGAAGACTTCCAAGCAACCCCGCCAGCAGCCCGCCCAACACAGCGAAGGCAACAATAGACCATTTTCGCCTTGCCAGAATCACGAAGAGTTGGCGCGACGCGGTGGGCGGCTCGACATATTCGCGCAATGACCGCACGTGCACTCTGCCTTCGAGAACCGGTGCTGGTGGTTGATTGATCCGTGGCAGCTGGATCGGGCTGATTGCGGAACCTACCATTTTATACTCCTGCCAGATCGGGTTCATGAATTGGGCCGGTTTGCTGTGCTTGCCGGTTGGCTTGGCTCCGCCAGGCCTGGAACATCAACGCGGACCACAATTCGCGCGAGCGGTTCTGGCCATCAATGTGATCGCGCCAGCAGGCGTCGATCTTCGCAGCGTCCAATACGTCACTGCTTTCTGCTCGCATGTCGGCGAGAAGATCGCTGGCCCAGTTGCGCAGCGGACCCCGCAGCCATGCTGCGATAGGGACATCGAAGCCCTGTTTCGGACGCTCGATCAGGTGCTGCGGGAGATACCGGCGTAGCAATCGACGAAGGATCCATTTGCCGGCGCCATCACGAACTTTCATGTTGGATGGCAGCCGCCAGGAGAATTCGACAACGCGGTGGTCGAGCAGAGGACACCGGCCCTCAAGGCTGTTGGCCATGGTGGCACGGTCCAGCTTCACCAAGATATCGCCGGGCAAGTATCCCTCCATGTCATCGCACAGAAGACGGGAGAGCAGGTCGTCAAGCGGCGGACCGCCGTAGCCGTAGATTGGTTCGGTGGGCCGCTGACGTCCCAGGTTTTCAGCCTGTGGCCGCGCCAGCCGCTGAAACAATTCGTCTTCATTCGATGCCGTGAGCAGCCGGGCGAGACGTTCCATCCGGTCGCTCCGGATAAAATGCCTCGCGCTCGCAGAGAGTGGCAGTTTGCCGATGACATCGTCGCGTCCGGCGCGTGCGAAAAAACCTGCCCCTGCCGCCAAGGTTCGGCGCAGGTGTCGGGGCAGACGCAGGTGTCGTTTCAACCGCTCCGCCATGAAGTGGCGGCCGTATCCTGCGAAGCATTCGTCACCGCCGTCGCCCGACAGCGCTACGGTGACGTGCTGACGAGCGAGCCTGGCAACGAGCAAGGTCGGTATCTGCGATTCATCGGCGAAGGGTTCATCCCAGACCTGCGGCAACTCGGGAATGACGTCACGTGCGGCGCTGGGCGAGAGGTGAAGTTCGGAGTGGTCGGTACCCAGATGACGGGCAACAGCCGCTGCGTATGGAGCTTCATCAAAGCCGCCCTCTGCGAACGAGATCGTGAAACTGCGAACCGGCTTGCAGGATTGAGCCTGCATCAGGGCGATCACGGCTGAGCTGTCGATCCCGCCCGACAGGAAGCCGCCCAGAGGGACGTCGGCGATCATGCGTTCCCGCACGGCCAGCCGAAGCCGGTTGTCCAGTTCGTCAACCAGATCGTCGTCGGTGCCGGTAGCGGGGTTCCGTCGCCCATCGGCTGCAACGTCAGCCAGTGACCACCAGCGGTGAACGCGTTGCGAAAGACGGTCCGCGCTGCGGTCTTCGGCATAATTCGCCGCGGTGACGGAAAGGACGGAACCAGGCGGCAGTTTGAACACGCCTCGCCAGATACAGAGATGGTCCGGCACCCATCCCGTTGAAAGCATTGCCGCCGCGGCATCAAGATCAAGGTCGGGAGAAAAGCCCGGAAAGGTGTTGATCGCCTTCAGCTCAGAGGCGAAAACCAATGCGTCTCGGGTCGAAGCAACATAGAGGGGCTTTTTGCCCATCCTGTCACGGGCCAGATGCAGGCTTCTTGTCTTCAGATCCCACAATGCGAACACGAACATTCCGGCAAAGCGTGTGAGGGCGGTCTCAAGCCCCCAATGCTCGATTGCGCTGAGCATCACTTCGGTGTCGCTGGCACCTTGAAAGGTTTGGCCCGCACCCTCGAGTTCGCAACGCAAATCGCGAAAATTGTATATCTCACCGTTGAAGGTGATCACGTACCGGCCGCTGGCAGAATGCATCGGCTGGTGCCCGGCGGCTGACAGGTCGACAATTGCCAATCGCCTGTGGCCCAATGCGATTCCAGCCTCGCGATCGGCCCAGAGCCCTTCGCCATCCGGGCCCCGGTGACGCAGCGATGCGGTCATCCGCCCGATCGCTTGGAGCGGCTTTATGTCTGTGGCATCGGAAGCCAATAGAATTCCGGCGATCCCACACATTTAGGGCACCCTGGGCTCGGCAAGTTGCCGCCGAAGTGCGGTCGGATTTCCGGCAACGAGGCAGAAAGCCAGCGAAAACCACACGATCGGATGGCGGATGATCAGGTGAGGCATGCTGAAGATTATCGTCGACGCACCGAGCACCAGCAGCGCGTCGAAGCCCGCTCGCCAGGCAACCGACATTGCGGCTCCCACGATCCAGACCAATGCCATCACCGCAAGCAATCCGCCCTGCAGGTAAAGGTCAAGAACGGTATTATGGGCCTCGAAAGGTCGCTGCAGAAATTGACGGTCGGCGACGGGCGGGCGCTCGAGGTGAGGCCCAGGGCCCAATCCCAGCGACCCGGATTTCAACCCCGTTTCCACCGCGTCCTGCCACAGATAGAGCCGGAGTTCGAACGTTTCGAGTGTCGCTTCCCCACCCTGGTCCTTGGTAAGGCTCTTGGCAAAATGGGCGACGCTGGCCTCTTCGGTGAGCGCGTAGGGCGTCATCGCCAGCGCTAAAGGCAAGGAACCCGCCAACAGCACAATTGCTGACAAGCGGGGCAGGCTGGCGCGACCGCTTGTTGCGATCCATGCACGAAGCCGCAATCCGAGAAAGACGAGGCAGCTCAGGATACTGGTGTAGAGATAGGTGTCGCTCTTCGTCAGCCGGCCGACATAAAAGGTCAGGATCAGGCTGGAGAATGCGAGCAAACGGCGCCATGGGTTACGGGTGGTCGTGGCAAGGTGCAAAGCCAGGGGGCCAAAAAGCGCGCAATAGAGCGCAAGTTGGTTCGGGTTCTCGGACCAGCCACGGAATCTGTCCCAGAACCAGGGGTCGACGCCGGGCTGGTGGGCTACCCCAAATGCCAATCCCAGCTGAATTACGAAGCTTCCATTGGCGATGGCGATCACCCACCAGGCACTGCGGCGAAGGTGACGATCGGCGTCGGGCTCCGCGGCCGCCAGGCATGTGAAGCCGGCCAGCAGCATGTAGGCCATCAGGTCATGTACCAGCCCGGTCAAGTAAAGGACGGTGGTCAGGTAGCCGACGATCGTGCCGATTCCCAAAGCCAGCGACAAGATCAGCCAGAAGCTCGCCAGTTGGACAAAAGCGGGTGTGACCTGGAGACGACCCCCGGCGAATATTCGTCCAATCGCCAGAACGATCCAGATCGCGATGAACAATTCGCCATAGCCGAGCGGCAATCCCGGAACGGCCAGTTGCGTCGCGTAGGACATCGCAACTCCCAGGGCGAGCAAGGCGTCCCGGATCATTGACGTGCTCCGCCCCGGTGATCTGCGAGGCTGCCCTCAAGTGCGACAGCAGGGAGCGGTCGCGGAAGCCCCGCGCGGAGTGTGTTTTCGTACAGGTCGCAGTACTGATCGACCACCAACGGCAGGGCAAATCGCTCCCGCACAAGTTCAGCGGAACGGACGCCCATTGCCTTTGCCCCAGCGCGGTCGGACAGCAAGTCTATTGTTCGCGAGGCAAGGGCATCGGCGTCATGCGGTGCAACCAGGTAGCCATTCCACCCGTCTTCGACGACGTCTCTGCAGCCTGGCATCCTGGAAGCCACGATTGGCAGTCCCGAAAGCCCCGCTTCCAGCAACACACGCGGTACTCCTTCGCGATACTGGGTGGGAAAGGCGAATACATCGGCCATGCCAAGGAGATCAGCGACATCGCGTCGTGGACCCAAGGCCAGCACATGAGATGCGTGCCGGTCGATCTCGGACTTGTCGATTGCGAATGAGCCTTCGGATTCTCGCGGGCCGACAAGCACAAATCGTGCTGCTGGTCTTTCGGCCACGACGCGAGGAACCGCCTCGAGGAGGGTTCCCACACCCTTCTGACGGGTCAAGCGGCCGACAAAGATCACCACTTCGGCGGACTGGAGGCCGAGTTCCCTACGCATCTTCGTTGCCGAGGACCCGAGATGGCGCACCGTTGCGAACGCATCGACATCGATTCCGGAACTGCGTATCAGTCGCGAGCTTCCGCGACCGGTCAGCCGAAAGCGCTCGAAGAACAGTTGGTCATCACGATTTTGGAAAACGGTCGCCGCCGTCCACGAAGACGCGAGCCATTGCAGCGCGCAATAGACCGGACGCAGGGCCAAAGCGCGAGGCGCCAGAGATGAGAACGTCCAGCCCAGCCCGTTGATGGTGCGAATAACCGGAACTGTTCCCCGCATGGAAAGGGGCGTCAACAGATTTGGCTTGGTGTCGAAACTCTGGATGATGTCGGGCCGAAGCTCCCGCATCAATCGGCGCATCGTTCCGAGAGCACGCCATTCCCCGCCGCCAGATGCAAACCGGTCGAAGGAAAACCTGTGATGCGAAATGTCATGCCTTAAAAACGGTACGGGAGAACCGCTCGAGACCGCCGTAACGCGAAAGCCTTTCTCTCGCAGCGCGATGAGGAAGGGAACTCTCAAGGCGTGATCCTCGCCTCCCACGCAGACCAGATGTGGGTTCATCTGCCTCTCCCCAGCGCACACGGCGGGCAATCGAGTAACTGACGCTCTCGATGCTGCCACGGCCCGGTTTCATCACCTATGAGCGCATCCCGCCCGAGTGCACGCTATGGGGAGGCCGGGTTCCTGTCCTCGTCCGTTTGAATGACACCATGATGTTTGGAAAGGGGTAGGACCAGTGAGGCGAGATTCCCTCGCAGTGGGGAGCGCTAATGTCCCTCCTGCCTTGCCGATGCAGTCTCACCGGGACGCCCCCACGGCATTGCCTGAAGTGGGCACGATGAGTGGCTGGAGTAAGGCGTGGCGGACCTGAACTCCGCGGCTCGCTGATGGGCGCGAAGTTCGGACGCTCGGCCCAAACGACTGTCGGCGAGGCCCCAAGACCTCGCCGACCTTTTAAGGCATTCGTCGCTGGAGCGTCAGGTGACCAGGAAAGACGATGCGGTAATCGACAGATGCGGAGAGAGGCTCGCGAAATGGATCTGGTTTGCGCCTCCGACGCCGTCGCTGTCGAAAGAAAGAGCTCCGGTCGAACTGTTGTAGATAATGTGATCGGAACTGTCATGCGCCGCTTTGCCGGCAAAGAAAGCGTCCGACGAGAGGCCCCCCTGATCGAGACCGGCAAAGATGGAATGGTCGAGGTGGATCTTGTCCTGGGCTTTGTTGAAATCAGTGATCGTGTCGACGTTTCCAGAACCAAGGGCGGTACTGAACACGAAGGCATCTCTGCCCCCGTGCCCGGTCAGCGTATCGGCCCCGCCGCCACCGTCGATCTTGTTGTTACCGGCATTGCCGTGAATGGTCTGTCCGAATTCGTTGCCGGTCAGATTGATGGCGGCCTTGCCGGACGTCTTGGTGGTTGCGAGTTGCTCGATGTGCGAGCCAGCCGAAAGAGCGAAGCTCACCGAGGCAAGAACCTTGTCGAGGCCGCTTCCTCTCTGCTCCACCACCTTGTCGTGGGCATTGTCGACGTAATAGGTGTCATTGCCGCCATAGCCGGTCATCTTGTCGGCGCCACCGCCGCCATTGATCTTGTTGGCACCGCCATTTCCATAAATGGCTTGACCGAATTCGTTGCCGGTCAGGTTGATGGACGCCCTGCCACCCGAATTGGCGGTGGAGAGCTGCTCGACATGTGATCCCGCCGTAAGAGCGTAACTCACCGAGGCCGCGACCTTGTCGAAGCCCCCGTTTGGCGCTTCCATGACCTTGTCATGAGCATTGTTGACGAGATATTTGTCATTGCCCCTGGTTGCGTGGAAAACGTCTGCGCCGCGCGTGCCATGGAAGACATGATCGCTGCCCGACGGGGCCGGCGCGGTGGGAGCAGGGGTGCCGACGTGAGTAGGAGGTGTGGTCGGTGTGCCGACCGGATCACTGACCGGGGGCGTGACAGGATCACTAACCGGGGGCGAGACCGGGGCATGGGTGCCCTCGAGATTGTGCTGGAGGAAAAAGGCTTTCAGTTCCGAGGCGCTTTCAAGCGCGGTGTCGCCATTCTGCGTTCCCCATTTATAGGTATAGTCAAAGGCCGGCGACGGAACCAGTGCGGCCCAACGATCAATCATGGCCTGCTCCTGGGCAGCGGTGGGCATGACAAACTTGCCGCCAGCGCTGGTTTCCCAGTTGCCACCACCGAACGCCTGGTAAAGCGGGACGATCTTGTCAATCGGGATGCCTGCTTCACCGGCAGCCGCAACCATCTTGTCGATATGGGTGTAGTCGGGAGCCGAAGTGTTGTTGATGGGGTAATAGCCGATACCGTAGAAATCGATGCCCGTATTCGCCGGATTGTAAGCGGCGTGGGCCGGGTCGTTCGGGTTCATGTAGCTCGGGGAGCCATCCGTGCCCAAGTTCATCATCGTGATGAAGGTCTTGGCGCCGGGAACATGAGAATGAATCCAGTCGGATTCCGCCTTTAGGTTTGCAGCGGTTGCGTAGCTGCCCCACTTGCCTGTCGGATCAGGCTCGTCGCTAAGGTAAAACCCGAACACATTTGGATTACCTATGAAGGGAGTGACTTTATCAATGAAAGACGAAGTTACTCCGTCGTGCTCACCGAGATAAACCAAGCCTTTCATGCCATCCGGCAAGGCATTGACTTGCGAAACGTACTGAACATCAGCCAGATTGAATCCGGCGGTTGCGATCTCGGCGGCTGATCCACCGGACGCGTAGTGGAGTGTCATCCAAAAATCCTTTGGTTGATTCGGTTATGCCCCACGTCTGCTTAGTTGACGGCGCATATTAGGCCCAAATCAAATACGACACCCGCTGGATAGAATCTTTGATCGCCGACAGGATTGCTGCACAGCAGGAGATGTTCCGCTTCGGGTCAACCGAAGTCTTTTAAAACAGTGCCGCAACAACAACATAAGCCCCTCTCATCCGGCTCATTGTTGAGCCGCGTGATTGGGAAATATCCGCCTTTCCCGACCGGGTTATCCCCAACTAGGGGAAAGCCAATTGGGGTGCCTCGGCACATGAACCGAGGCTTGCGCTGACGCCCTCGCGGCTCACCCGCCAACTTGACGGTCGAAAGATCGTGCCGCTTGCGGCGTGAAGCGGCCACCTATCGCTGCTTTAGGAGCACTTTCTGCTTTGATCCTATTTAAAAAATCGATGGCCCAACTCTCGTTTGAAATATGATCCGATCCAGCGCATGGAGAAAAAGTCATCTCTCCAAAATATATGTCACCATTAATGCTGTACAAATCGACCCTGACAAACTCAACATCCCTAGATATCGTTTCCGCGATCTCGATCATTTTTTCGAGATTTTCCGGCCTTTCTACGTTTTCTGGCAGGTCATAACCATACATGACATCAATCTGCTTAAAATCCGGAAGAGAAAAGACAGCCCTTTTATGATCAACAAATCTACCGACGTCGACCTGAAGATAAATTGCCTTGCCGCGAACGCAAAAGAATTTGTAGTCACTTAATTCACCACCAGTAGAAATGTTGTCTTCGACAATTAATTTCTTTTCCATTTTATAATATTGTGTCTCTCGCCCAATATTGAAGTACGACCTCTTAGAGAAATTTAAGAATTCCTCTATGGTTTTCCTATTGAGCGGTTTGTCGAGGAATATAATTTTTCCAGAGGAATGGGTCGGCTTCATCACGAAATGACGTCCGAGGAAAGGCTGGATCCAAAGTAAAATGTCATCTGCCGTCGTATTTCTATCTATCTTGAATACAGAGATCGTCTTTGGGATTTTAAGGCCTGCGATTCCACTAGCTATGTATTTAGCATAATGCTTATCAACGCAAATCTTCTCCAGGTATCCCCATCTATTTCGTATCATTCTGTCAAATATAAAATCATTTATCGTAGCCGATTGACTGGAAACCCGTCTTGGGAACCTGTTGTTCCCGTTAAAGAATCCCGCTGCTGCTATGGGGTAGTTCAGAACGTAGAAATTCGGGGTTATCAAGCTGACCCTATATATCGTTTCCCAGACAGCTCTTCTTAATTTCCGATACTTCTTTTCCACGCAACACCCCACTACGCGGATAACGCACGGCTAACGCGGCGTCCGCTCTGATAACGACGATGGCGAAGGCGCGATCCGCCTCCTTGGGCAGGTTGACAGCCGTCACAGATGGGGCCGGTCGAACCCGTCGGCCAGCGCCCCGAGGTGAACGAGCCCTCCAGTCGCCATCCCTGCGCATGCGTTAAACCACAATACGTCAGGCTCGATCACCGTCCTCCTCCGTTTGAATGACGATCCGGCGTGCCGGCCTGACGGTCGTCAATTTGCCGCCTCTGAAAGTCTGGGAGACTGATGGTCTGCTCGAGTGATTGGTGTATCGGGACGAGATCAAATACAGAATACAGAATGACAAAAGGTTTGATTGATCTAAGTTGTTGCTCCGCATCAGGTATTTTGTGTCAACGACCGTGGCGTCTTTGAAAGTGTGTGGAAGCAAGGACATAAGCCCCTTTTGCGTGTTCCATTCTGGACTGCGTTACTAGCGTGAATTGCCGTTTTTTGGGGGAGTTATCCCCAGCCTGTGCACGCTGCAGGTCGCGTTTCGTTGGTCCTGCGCCACGAATCCGCTGCATTTTCCTCAAAGTCGACGTATGTAAGCAGAGCGTAATAAGGGGGGCGACGGATAGCGGCTGCTATGCGCACCAAGAAAGGTTTGAGCCATCACAATTTACGGAAGTAACGGCGCGGCAGTGTCGCGCGAACGACCGCTGGTCATGAAAACATCGGGGGCCGGTTCTCCCGAGCTGCGTTCCGCCATTCTCGCCTGCATGCCTGGGCTGCTTGGCGTGGCGCTGTTCTCGGCAGTGATAAACATTCTCGCCCTGACCGGTTCGGTCTATATGTTGCAGATCTACGATCGCGTTCTGCCGTCGCAGAGCGTTCCAACCCTGGTGGGGTTCACGATCGGCATGCTGGGCTTGTATGCGGTCTACGGGCTCCTGGATTTCGTGCGGCTTCGCGTGCTGGTCCGCATCGGCAGTCTTCTCTATAGAAATTTGCAGGAAAAGGTGTTCTCCATCTCCCTGTCCTTGCCGCTCAAGGCAGGACGTGATGCGGGCCGCTTGCAGCCTTTGCACGATCTTGACCGACTGCGCGGCTTTCTTTCCGGAACGGGACCGACGGTCATCTTCGACGCTCCGTGGATCCCTTTTTATCTGGTGATCATTTATTTGCTCCATCCTTTGCTCGGCTTGTTGGCAACCGTCGGCGCGATCGCCGTGGTCCTCCTGACGGCAGTTGCGGAAGTCTTTAGCCGTGGTCCGGCCGCGCGCGCCTCCGAAGACTTGTCGTCGCAACGGGCGCTTGCCGACTCCGCCCGGCGCAACGCCGAGGTTGTTCATGCAATGGGGCTTTCTGGTCGACTGGCTCGACGCTGGAGCGACGTCAGCCGCGCATATCTTGGTCAGCAGGAGCGCCTCTCGGATGTCGTCGGTGGCGCCAGTTCCTTCTCGAAGGCGCTTCGCATGGGTCTGCAATCCGGCGTTCTGGGGCTCGGTGCCTACCTGGTCATCGGCGGTGAAGCTTCTCCTGGGGTGATTATCGCATCTTCCATATTGCTCGGCCGGGCCTTGGCCCCAGTTGACGCGGCGATTGCAAACTGGAGAGGTTTTCTATCGACCCGGCGCAGCTATAGCGAGCTGGCAGCTGTCATGGCTGCATTTGGCAGTCAGGACGATCCGATGGAATTGCCTCGTCCACAGGCACGATTTGCCGTCGAGCAACTGACAGTCGCGCCGCCCGGCCTGACAAGACCGACCGTTGTAAATGTAAGTTTCCACCTGTCGAGGGGGGCTGGAATGGCCGTCGTCGGCCCGAGCGGCTCCGGCAAGACGACGCTGGCCCGTTCGTTGGTCGGGGTGTGGAAGCCGCTCCATGGCTCGGTGAGATTGGACGGCGCCTCTCTCGATCAATGGAACTCGGAACATCTCGGCGCCCATATCGGCTACATGCCGCAGGATGTGGAGTTGTTTGACGGCACGGTAGCAGACAACATTTCGAGGTTCCGAGGCAAGACGGATCCAAAAGGCGTCCTTGCGGCGGCAAGAGCCGCCGGCGTCGAGAAAATGATCATGCAACTCCCTCAGGGATTTCAGACCCGCATCGGGGAGGGGGGAGCAGCCCTGTCGGCAGGGCAGAGGCAACTCGTGGGTCTCGCCCGAGCACTTTATGGCGAGCCGTTCCTTGTCGTGCTCGACGAACCGAACTCGAACCTCGACGTGGATGGGGACGCTGCCCTGGCCGGCGCCATACGGGCAGTGCGTCAGCGCGGGGGCATCGTCATTGTCGTTGCGCATCGTCCCTCGGCACTCGCCAACATCGATCAGGTGCTGGTTATGTCGAACGGGACGGTTCATGCCTTTGGCTCGCGCGAGGAGGTCTTGGCGAACGTGCTCCGACCTTCACCGCCTGTTTCACCTCGGCCATCTTCTTTGGCGCCGATACCGGGGGTTGCCGGGCATGCATGAGGCTCTGCTCGAAACATTCGTCACCTTCTCGTCCTATGCTCGGACCCTTCGTGGCAGCAAAGGGCCTGCCGTGAGCTCGCCAGATCTGCCGGACGGTATTCGGGCCAACCTGATATTCGGCTTGGTGATTACAGGTCTGCTGGTCCTTGGCGGCGGCCTGTGGCTGGGATTGACCAAGATCGCCGGCGCCGTGGTTGCACCGGCCACCGTGGTGGTAGAAAGCAACGTCAAGAAGGTCCAGCATCAAACCGGAGGCACAGTGGGCGGAATCTTCGCGCAGGACGGAGATCATGTACGAGCCGGCGACGTGCTGGTCAGGCTGGATGACACGCTGACACGCGCGAACCTGCAAATCATCAGCGAGGATCTCGATCGCGCGACCGTTCGCCTCGCCCGGCTGGAGGCCGAGCGCACGGGCTTGGCGGAAATGCAGCTGCCGGTCGACCTGAAGGCGCGAATGAACCAACCGGAGCTGGCGGCGCTCGTCAACGGCGAACGCGCTCTCTTTGAAACGCGCGCTTCGGCTTTGGCTGGACAGAAGGCGCAGTTGAGAAGCCAATCCCAGCAACTTGAACGTCAGATCGACGGTCTTAAAGCGCAACAGAGCGCGGTGGATGAATCGGTTGCCCTGCTGAGCAAGGATTTCGCCGACGTTGATTCCCTCTACGCCAAAAAACTCGTCTCCAAGGAGAGGGTAAGCAACATCAAGTTGGATGCCACCCGGGCCAGGGGAGAATCGGGGCGCCTCGCTGCAGCAGTAGCTGAAGCCCAGGCGCGCATCAGCGAAACGGGGTTGCAGATGCTGCAGCTGGATGACCAAAGGCGCACCGACGTGACGACCGAACTCCGCGAGACGGAAGCCAAGCAGACCGAACTCAACGAACGGAGGATTGTGGCGCAGGATGAACTGACCAAGACAACGATCCGCGCGCCACAGTCCGGAACGATACAGGAATCGGCTGTCCATACCGTCGGCGGCGTTATCGCGCCTGGCGAGATGCTTATGACCATCGTACCTGATACCGACGATCTTGTGGTGGACGCGCTGATCCCTCCGTCGCGGGTCGACGATGTCCGGCCTGGGCAGCCGGTGTCGATCCGTTTTCCGGCGTTCGACGTGGGAACCACTCCGGTCTGCCAAGGGTCAGTGAAACACATCTCGGCAGATCTGATTAAAGACCCGCAACGTCAGCTTTCCTATTTTTCGGCGCGTATCAAGGTTGAAAGCAAATCAAGCTGCCTGACCGAAGCGAAGGTGCTGAGGCCAGGTATGCCCGCCGAGGTTCATATCCGCACCGACGAACGCAATGTCTGGTCTTATCTGTTGAAACCCTTTGCGGATCAGATGTCCAAAGCGTTTACGCAGTGATGGCGAGGTGGAGGAGGGCGTGACCAATAGGATATCGGGATTTCTGGCGGCCCGACGGCTTTTGGGGGCGGGCGGCCGTCGAGCCTAACCGGCGACGCGGGGATGAAGCGCCTCCGGCTGGAGGAAACATGCGCGTTGTGTGACGCTACCGCATCATTCGAATAGCGAGGCTGGTTTACCGTCCCCAGACAACGGCATTCTCATGCCGTTTGATGATGTGCTTCAGGTTTTCGAAGGCGGTCGTGACGTGGCCGGCGAAGCGCTCTGCCGCCGGTGAGCGTGGTCCGCTGACCCGGCGAAGGATACCGAGTGAGCGGCTGGGCTGCGGGATTTCGTAGGGCAGCACCGTAACCCGGCTCTCCTTGCGCTGCGCGAAGACTACGGAGAATGGCAGCACGGCCAACGCATCGGTTTCGGCAAGGAAGTTGATCACGCTCATCAGCGAGCCTCCCGAATAGCGGATGTTCAGGTCCGACATGCCGATGCTCATCAGGATCATCTGCAGGTCCGACATCAGCGGAGAGCCGGGCAGGGGAGCCACCCAGGGAAAGCTGGTCAGGTCATGCGTCCCTGAGGCGGCGATTTCGCAGCAGGGGATGATCGGGCCGGCAAGCCACGACATTGCGTCCGGGCAGGATTTCGGTGAATTCGAAGCCGGGACCAAGGTCGAGAACGCCGATCGGCACGATGCCGAGGTCGATCTGGTTGCTGTCCAGCGCCGCGACCATCTCGGGCAGGTTCATATAGCTCTGCTGAACGGTGACCTCGGGTTCGAGCTTCTGGAATTCTCCGATCATCCGGCTGATCATCGCGTCCATGAAGAACGGCACGCCGCCGACACGGACGACACCTTTGGTGCCTTTCATGAAGCCCTGCACCGCATCCGACGCCTTGCGCGACGCGGTGATGATCGTGCGGCCCTGCGCCGCCAGCTGGAAGCCGAGCGGCGTCGCCTGCAGCGGCCGGCGGCCCTTGAGGAACAGCGGCTCACCCACCCGCGCCTCCAGCATGGCCAGGGATCGGCTGACCGCCGGCTGGGTCAAGCCCAGCATGGCGGCTCCTTCCGACACGCCGCCGGCATCCAGCACCGCGGCGAGCTGCATGAGGTGGCGCTCGTTCAGCTTCATAGCAAAACGCTATACAAGGGACGTCACATCTCATCAAGCATCGCGTCGGGCCGTGCTATCCCGCTTGGCAAGGGGAAGGGAGGCCCCGGCGGAATGCACGGCCAGCACGACCCGAAGCGGGATGAGTCCCCCAAGGCGATATCGACGCAGGCCGAGGAATTCTCGCGGCGCCTGACGGCAATGGGCCAGTCCCGCTTGGCGGCGGCGGCGCAGGCAGCCGTGGATGGTTTGCACGCGCTGATCGTGGAGTTGCGGCCCTCCGGCGAGGAATTCCGCCAGGCGATCGATTTTCTGACCGAGGTTGGCCACTACGCCGATGCGCGGCGCCAGGAATGGGTGCTGTTCGCCGACGTCCTGGGCGTGTCTTCGCTGATCGAGGATCAGAACAGCCCGCGCCCCGCCGGAGCGACACCAAACACCCTGGCCGGGCCCTTCTACCGGGCCGACGTGCCGGAGATGCCACCCGGCGCGAACATCTCGCGCGATCACAAGGGCGAGCCGCTGGAGGTCGCGGGCCGCATCGTCGCGCTCGACGGCGCGGGGGTCGGCGATGCGACGGTCGAGATCTGGCAGGCCAATGCCGAGGGTCTCTACGAGAACCAGGAACCCGACCGCCAGCCGGAATTCAATCTGCGCGGACGCTTCCGTACCGATCCGCAGGGACGGTTCCGCTTTACGACGGTGAAGCCGAAGGGCTACACGCTGCCGTCGGACGGACCGGTCGGTCAATTGATGTCAGCGCTGGGCCTTGGCCTCGAGCGGCCGGCCCATATCCATTTTCGCGTCTCGGCGGAGGGCTTCGAGACGCTGACGACCCACATCTTCGACCGGTCGGACCCTGCGATCGGCCGGGATGCCATCTTCGGGGTCAAACCCGAACTCATGGCCGAGTTCCGCGCGCTGCCGCCCAATGGAGGAAAACGCAAGCACGCGCTCGACCTCAACCTCGTGCTCTGCCCGCAGCGGCGGAGCGATACCGAAACCTCTGGGAGGAGATGACCGATGGCACGTATCAGCGGCTACCACCATTTGACGCTCTCGACCGACAGCGCTCAGGAAGATTTTGATTTCTATACCAAGGCGCTCGGCCTGCATTCGGTGAAGCGCACCGTCTTGTTCGACGGCGTCATCCCGGTCTACCACCTCTATTACGGCTCGCCCAATAGCGATGCGTCGACGATCATCACCACCTTCCCGTTCCGCAAGCCGGGCGTCTATGGCCGCCGCGGGTCCAATCAGTCGCGCACCATCATGCAGTCGATCCCCAAGGGCGCCGCGGATTTCTGGGTCGACCGGTTGAATGCGCGCGGCATCGAGGCCATCAAGATCACCCGTTTTGGCGCCGACCGTGCGGCTTTCGCACATCCCTGCGGCATCCCGCATGAGCTGGTGGAAAGCGACAGGGATCCCCGCGCGCCCATCACCAACGAGGCGCAGGGCATCGGCAAGGCCCACGGCATCAAGGGAATCTACGGCGCCGTGGTGGCGGTGATGGACCGCACCGCCATGGACGACTTCCTGACCATCGCATTGCCGATGGAGAAAGAGGCCGACGACCACGAGGGGCTCGTGTTCCGCGTGCCGGATGCGGCCGGCGTCGCACAGCGCGTGGAGGTCATTGTCGACCGCGACAGCCCGCAGGGCACCTGGACTCTGGCGGGAGGCACGATCCACCACCTCGCCCTCAACACCGGCGACGAAGAGAACCAGTTGAAGCTGCGCGCTCATATCGAGGGCCTCGGCTTCACGGACATATCGGAGCAGAAGGACCGCAACTACTTCAAGTCCTGTTATGTCCGCTCGCCCGGCGGCGCGCTGTTCGAAATTGCCTGGACCACGCCGGAAGGTTGGGCCAAGGACGAGCCTCCGGGCCAGATCGGCAAGACGCTGGTCTTCCCGCCTTGGTTCAAGGACCGCGAGAGCGAATTGCAGGCCGGCCTGGAACAGGCGGATTTCGCGTGAGTTCAGGCAGCGGTCCGCTCCGGCTTGGGCCAAGAGGCCCCGAGGCTAAGGCGATTTGCGTCTTCGTCCACGGCCGCGGCCAATCGCCCGAAGAGATGCAGTCCCATGTGCTGTCGCGGCTTTCCGCGTCGGCCGTGGCCTTCATCCTGCCGCGCGCGCCGCACGGCATGTGGTGGGAGGCGCGTGCCGTCGACCCGTTGACGCCGGTCGCCCGCGCACAGCTCTCTGACGCGCTCGACCACCTTGCGGCCGCAATGGTTGCGGCGCGTGCCGAACTGCCCGGACTGCCGCTGCTTCTCGCGGGCTTCTCGCAAGGGGCGTGTCTCTCGATCGAATATCTCTGTGCGGGGCTGCCGCCGCCGGACGCTTTGGCGGCCTTCACGGGCTGCCGTGTCGGCGTTCCGGCGGACGAAAGATCCGAGGCGGCGCCGGCCGGAATGCCGATCTATCTTTCCGGTGGTGATGCCGATCCCTGGATACCGGTCTCGGCGTTTGCCGATGCCGCGCAATCGCTGGGCCGGATTGGCGCGAGCCTGCGGGCCGATCTGTTCCCGGGCCGCGGCCATGAGGTCTCGGACGCCGAGATTGCCATGCTGGGCACTATCCTCGACGACCTCGCGGCCGGGCGTGGCCCGCGCATGGAGGCGGCGCGATGATGGACAGCTTCACCTTTCCGGGCCTGACGACACGGGTGGTCTTCGGTGCCGGCACCATGGCTCGCGTCGAGGACGAAGTCCGGCGGCTCGGCCATGAAAAGGTGATGGTGCTTTCGACGCCGCATCAGAAGGGCGATGCGGAAAGGCTGGCCGCAAGCCTTGGTGGCCTCGCCGCCGGGATTTTTGCCGGCGCGGTCATGCATACCCCTGTCGAGGTCACGGAAAAGGCCATCGATACCTTCCGCCGCAGCGGCGCTTCGGTGGTCGTAAGCCTCGGCGGCGGCTCGACCACCGGGCTCGGCAAGGCCATTGCCGTGCGCACGGGCGCCGACCAGGTGGTCGTTCCCACCACATATGCCGGCTCGGAAATGACCGACATACTCGGCGAGACGGCAGCCGGCGAGAAGACCACCCGCCGCTCGCCGGACATTCGCCCAGAGACGGTGATCTACGACGTCGATCTGACACTGAGCCTGCCGGTAAATCTCACCGTAACCTCGGCGATGAACGCGATCGCTCATGCGATGGAAGCCTTGTATGCCCCCGACCGCAATCCGGTCATCGTGCTGATGTGCAAGGATGCCATGGTTGCCTTCCGGGAAGGCATTCCAAGATTGATCGGCAATCCGCAGGATCGCGCGGCGCGGACGCAGGCGCTCTATGCGGCGTGGTGCTGCTCGACCGCGTTAGGCTATGTCTCGATGGCACTGCACCACAAGCTGGCGCATGTCTTCGGCGGCTCGTTCGACACGCCGCACGCCGAAACCCACGCCATCCTGCTGCCCTACACGACCGCCTTCAACGAAGCGGCGGTGCCCGATCTGCTGCGCCCGATCGCTGAGGCATTCGGTGGTGGTTCGGCGGGCGGTGGGCTCTGGGATTTCGCACAGTCGGTCGGCTCTCCGCTGAGCCTGAAGGCGATCGGCATCGAGGAGGCCGATCTCGACCGCGCGGCGGCAATCGCGGTGAAGAATGCCTATGCGAATCCAAGGCCGATTGATCCGGGATCGATAAGGGAACTCCTTCAGGCGGCGTGGGAGGGACGCCGTCCGGGGGACTGAGAACAAAACGAAAGGGAGGAACCAAACATGATCACAAGACGCAGCCTACTGAAAGCCTCGGCGGCGACAGGCCTGGCGCTCGCCGGTTCGCGTCTGGCGACGCCGGCCATCGCGCAAGGCGCCAAGATCCGCCTGGGCTATGTTTCGCCGCAGACGGGGCCGCTCGCCGGCTTCGCGGAAAGCGATGACTACAACATCAAGGCCTTCCTCGCTTCCGACGCGGGCAAGAACTTCGAGGTCATCGTCAAGGACAGCCAGTCGAACCCCAATCGCGCGGCCGAGGTGGCCAAGAGCCTGATCGTCGATGACGAGATCAACCTGATGCTCGTCGGCTCGACGCCCGAGAACACCAATCCGGTGGCCACCACCTGCGAGGCGGAGGGCGTGCCGGTGATCTCGACGATGGCGCCGTGGCAGCCCTGGTTCATCGGCCAGCAGGGCAGTCCGGCCGATCCGTCCTCGTGGAAGCCTTTCAACTTTGCCTATCATTATTTCTGGGGTCTCGAAGACATCATCGCCGTCTACACCGGTATGTGGAAGCAGCTTTCCACCAACGGCAAGGTGGGCGGGCTGTTCCCGAACGATGCCGACGGCAATGCCTGGGGTGATCCGAAGAACGGCTTGAAGCCGGGCCTCGATGCCGCCGGTTTCAGCCTTGCCGATCCCGGCCGCTATCAGAACCTGTCGGACGATTTCACTGCGCAGGTCAACGCCTTCAAGGCAGCCAATGCCGAGATCGTCACCGGTGTGGTCATTCCGCCGGACTTCACCACCTTCTGGAACCAGGCCCGCCAGCAGGGCTTCAAGCCCAAGGCGATAACGGTGGCCAAAGCGATCCTCTTTCCGCAATCGGTCGAGACGCTGGGCGATGCTGGCCACAACCTCTCATCCGAGGTCTGGTGGTCGGCCTCGCATCCGTTCAAATCGTCCGTGACGGGCGAGAGCTCGGCGGAAATCGCGGCGGATTTCACCGCCAAGACCGGGCGTCCCTGGACGCAGCCGATCGGTTTTGTCCATTCGCTGTTCGAGGTGGCGGCCAATGTCATGGGGCGCGTTTCGGATCCGACCAATGCCGAGGCGATCGCGGCGGCCATAGCCGCCACCGACATGACGACGGTGGTGGGGAAAGTGGCATGGAGCGGTGCGGGACTGCCGCCTTTCGCCGCGAAGAACGTCTGCAAGACGCCGCTCGTTGGCGGCCAGTGGCGGAAGAAGGCCGGTGGCGGGTTCGATCTGGTGATCGTCGAGAACGCCGGCGCTACCGAGATTCCCACCGCTGGCAAGATGGAAGCCCTGGCCTGACGCTGCCGGGGGCGGCTGATACCGCCGCCCTCGTTCGGCGCGACCCAAGGATGACTGTGATGATACTCAGGCTGGAAAACGTTTCGAAGTCCTTCGGCGCCCTGAAGGTTGCGGATTCCGTGACCGTCAGCGTGCCGCGCGGCGAAGCGCTGGGCATTATAGGCCCGAACGGCGCGGGAAAATCGACGCTCTTCAACCTGATCACCGGAAACTTGTTTGCAAATGAGGGCCGCATCGAATTCCTCGGCCGCGACGTGACCCGCGCTCCGGCCATGGAGCGGGTGCGCATGGGCGTCGGCCGCAGCTTCCAGATTCCGCAGCCTTTCGAGGGGCTGACCGTGTTCGAGAATCTCTTGACCGCCGCCGCCTTCGGCCGCGGCGGACGCGAGGCCGAGATGGTCGAGGATTGCGCTGGTATCCTCGAGGCGACGGAGCTCCTCAGGAAAGCCAATTTCGTGGCCGGCTCGTTGAGCCTTCTCGACCGCAAGCGCCTGGAACTCGCCCGCGCCCTGGCGACAGGCCCCGCGCTTCTGCTTCTGGACGAGATCGCGGGCGGGCTGACGGAGCGCGAATGCAAGGCCCTGGTCGCGACGATCAGAGCCATCCACGCGAGGGGAACCACCATCATCTGGATCGAGCATGTGCTGCATGCCCTGAATTCGGTGGTCGAGCGGCTCCTCGTGCTGGATTTCGGGCGCGTGATCGGGATCGGCGCGCCTGATGAGATCATGGCCTCGAAGGCGGTTCGCGAAATCTATCTGGGGCTCGAGGTCTGATGCTGGAAACGCGCGGCCTCACCGCGAATTACGGCCAGTTCCGGGCACTGTTCGGTGTGGATATCACCGTGGCCGCGGGCGAATGCGTGGCGATCATCGGCGCCAACGGCGCCGGCAAATCCACGCTGATGCGCTCGATCACCGGAGTGATCGGCAACGCGCCCGGCATGGTGCTGCACAGGGGCGAGCCGATCGGCGCGCTGTCTTCGGCCGAGATCATGAAGCGCGGCATCGCCATGGTGCCGGAGGGGCGCCGGCTGTTCCCTTCGCTGACCGTCGAGGAAAACCTGCTGGTCGGCGGGCAGGCGCGTAAGGTGCAGGGGCCGTGGAGCCTCGACGCGGTCTATGACCTTTTCCCGATCCTGGGCGAGCGGCGCAAGAGCCCCGGTACCGCGCTCTCGGGTGGCCAGCAGCAGATGGTGGCGATCGGCCGGGCGCTGATGTCGAACCCCGAATTGCTGCTTTGCGACGAGATCAGCCTTGGCCTCGCGCCCGTCGTCATCCGCGATATCTACGCAGCACTTCCCAGGATCCGCCAAGGCGGCGCCGCGATCGTGCTGGTGGAGCAGGATATCGGCAAGGCGCTGGCAGTGGCCGACCGCGTCTACTGCATGATGGAGGGTCGCGTCACGCTGGCCGCCAGGGCGGCCGAGGTCACGCGCGAAGATATCCACTCTGCCTATTTCGGAGTGGCGGCATGACGCGGGAACCAAGGCTCGGTCGTCTGCTCGCACAGCACCCTTGTGGCCTGATCGAGGTGGCGCGGCGATGATCTGGCTGGACACCCTCGTGCAGGGGATTCTGCTGGGCGGGCTCTATGCCCTGTTTGCAGCAGGGTTGAGCCTCGTCTTCGGCATCATGCGGCTGGTGAACCTAGCCCATGGCGACCTCATCATTCTTGCCGCCTATCTGGTTTTGATGGGCGTCACGCTGCTCGGCTTGTCGCCCTGGATCGCTGCCCTGATTGCCATGCCGGTGATGTTCGGGCTCGGCTGGCTGCTGCAGGCCGCCGTCCTGAACCGCATGCTGGGCAAGGACATCCTGCCGCCGCTTCTGGTCACGTTCGGCCTGTCGGTCGCCTTGCAGAACGGCCTGCTCGAGGCCTTCTCCGCCGACAGCCGCCGCATTCCGGTGGGCGCGTTGGAAGGGGCATCGCTCGATCTAGGGCTGGTCACGGTTGGGATCATGCCGTTGATGACCTTTGCCTCGGCGATCGTGACGATCATTGCGCTCAACGCGCTCTTTTACCACACCGCCCTCGGCCGTGCCTTCCGCGCCACCTCGGACGACGCCGTGACGGCGGGGCTGATGGGGATAGAGCCGAAGCGGATTTTCGCGATCGCCACCGGGATCGCCATGGTCGTGGTGACGCTGGCGGCGCTCTATCTCGGCATGCGCGCGAACTTCGATCCTTCGATCGGACCGGCGCGGCTGATCTATGCCTTCGAGGCGGTGATCATCGGCGGCCTCGGCAGCCTGTGGGGAACGCTTGCCGGCGGGATCATCATCGGCGTGGCGCAGACGTTTGGCGCCGCGCTCAATCCGGAATGGCAGATACTGGCCGGCCACATCGCCTTCCTGGCCGTGATGCTGCTCAGGCCGCGCGGACTTTTTCCGCGCGCAGTGGATTGAGGGGGGCGGCATGTATCGACTGACAACCCGCACCCGCGCCGGAACCGTGACCGCGATCATTGTGCCGCTCTTCCTCGTCGCCGCGCTCGCGCTGCCTGCCGTGGCCTCGCGTGGTGTCATACAGGATCTGTTCTTCATCCTCACCATGCTGACGCTGGCGCAGATCTGGAACCTGCTGGCGGGCTATGGCGGCCTGGTCTCGGTGGGCCAGCAGGCTTTCGTCGGCATCGGCGCCTACGCGATGTTCGCCGGCGTGATCCTGCTCGGCTGGAATCCGGTCCTGGCGATCCCGCTGGGCGCCCTTGCGGCACTGGTGCTGGCGGTTCCGACGGCCTTTTTCGCGTTCCGCTTGCAGGGCGCGTATTTCGCCATCGGCACCTGGGTGATCGCCGAAGTGACGCGCCTGCTGGTTGCGCAGTGGAAGGCACTTGGCGGCGGCACCGGCACGTCGCTGCCGCGCGAGGCGACGAGCAGCATCCTGGGCACCGATGCGGTCCGGGCGCTGTTCGGCGTCCGCGAGGCCGCGGCACGCGATGTCATGGCCTACTGGCTGGCTTTGGCGCTGGTCGTGGCCGTGACGGGCGGCATCTACTGGCTGCTGCGCAGCCGCCTCGGGCTGGCGCTGGCGGCCGTGCGCGACAATGTCGACGCGGCGCAATCGGTGGGCGTCGATACCGCCCGGCTCAGATGGGCGGTCTTTCTGATCGCCGCGGCTGCCACCGGGCTGACCGGCGCGCTGATTTTCCTGCAGACGGCCCGCATCTCGCCGAGCGCGGCCTTTGCCGTCACCGACTGGACCGCCAACGTCATCTTTATTGTCGTCATCGGCGGCATCGGCACCATCGAGGGGCCGATCCTCGGTGTGCTGGTCTTCTTTGCGCTGCGCTCGGCGCTGGCCGACTACGGCAGTTGGTACTTGATGACGCTCGGCCTCATCGCCGTTGTCGTGATGCTTTTTGCGCCAAAGGGGCTCTGGGGCCTGATCGCGTCCCGCAATGGCCTGCACCTGTTTCCGGTCCGCCGCAGGCTGACCGGTCCGAAGATCGAGGGAGGAATTTGATGGCGGATATCGAAACCGACGTGCTGATCGTCGGCACTGGCCCGGCCGGCTCGGCCACCGCCGCGCTGCTGTCGAGCTACGGCGTGGCCAACATGATCGTCAATCGCTATCGCTGGTTGTCGAACACGCCGCGTGCCCACATCACCAACCAGCGCACCATGGAAGTGCTGCGGGACCTCGGTCCGGATGTCGAGGCAGAGGCCATGATGCACGCCTCGCCGCAGGAACTGATGGGCGAGAACGTGTTCTGCGAAAGCCTGGCCGGCGAGGAGATCGGCCGCATGAAGAGCTGGGGTACAGCGCCGCTCTCCAAGGCCGAACATCTGCTGTCGTCTCCCTGTTTCATGAACGATCTGCCCCAGACCTTCATGGAGCCGATCCTGTTCAAGTCGGCCTGCGCCCGCGGGACGCAGGCACGCATGAGCACGGAATATGTCGGCCATGTCCAGGATGCGGACGGCGTGACCACGACCTGCCGCGATCGGCTGTCGGGTAAGGATTTCACCGTGCGGTCGAAGTTCCTCGTCGGCGCCGACGGCGGCAACTCGCTGGTGGCCGAGCATCTGGGCCTGCCGCTCGACGGTAAGATGGGCGTCGGCGGCTCGATGAACATCCTGTTCAGGGCCGATCTGTCGAAATACGTCGCGCACCGGCCGAGCGTCCTCTACTGGGTCATGCAGCCCGGCGCCGACGTCGGCGGCATCGGCATGGGTCTGGTTCGCATGGTGCGGCCGTGGGACGAGTGGCTGATCGTCTGGGGCTACGACATCAACCAGCCGCCGCCGGAGGTAACGCCGGAACTGGCCACCGAGGTCGCGCGTCAATTGGTCGGAGATCCCGCGCTCGAGATCAAGCTCCTGGGCGCCAACACCTGGACGGTGAACAACTGCTTCGCCACGCACATGCAGAAGGGGCGGGTGTTCATCATGGGCGACGCCGCGCACCGGCATCCGCCCTCGAACGGGCTCGGCTCGAACACATCGATCCAGGATGGGTTCAATCTCGCCTGGAAGCTTGCCAAGGTCGTCAAGGGGCAGGCGGGCATCGGGCTTCTGGATAGCTACTCTGCCGAGCGCGCACCGATCGCGCGCCAGATCGTGACGCGGGCGAACCAGTCCATTGCCGAATTCGGACCGATCTTCGAGGCGCTCGGCATGGATGGCGGCGTCGATCACGACAAGATCCAGAGGAACATGGAGGCCCGCGCCGACGCGACGCCCGCGGCCGAAGCGCAGCGCGAGGCGCTCCGCAAGGCTATCGCCTTCAAGAAGTACGAGTTCGACGCCCATGGCGTCGAGATGAACCAGCGCTATGCGTCCGGCGCGGTGGTGACCGACGGCCAGCGCGAGCCGGCATTCGAGAAGGATCGCGAGCTGCACTATGCGCCAACGACGTGGCCGGGCGCGCGCTTGCCGCATGTCTGGGTGTTCGAGCGCTCGGGCAGGAAGGTCTCGACGCTCGATCTTTGCGGGCATGGCGAGTTCACGCTTTTGACCGGTATTGGCGGCGAGGCGTGGGTCGCCGCGGCGGAGACGGTGGGCGCGGAGCTCGGTCTGCCGATCCGCAGCCATGTGATCGGCCCGCGCCGCACGATCGAGGATCATACCGGCGACTGGGCCGGCGCGCGGGAGATCCGCGACACCGGCTGCCTGGTCGTCCGTCCCGACCACCACGTCGCCTGGCGTTCCGAAACGCTCGCGGCCGATCCGGCGGCCGAACTGCGCCGGGTCTTCAAATCCGTTCTGGCGCGCTGAGGAGGATCGCATGATCGACGAACACGAATCCGGCTATTTCACCGAGGCGAACTCGGCCGAGGTCGTCGTGGCGCGCAACAGGAACGCCAAAGACGAGCGGCTCAAAGAGGTGATGGAGGTCATCACCCGAAAGCTGCACGAGGCGGTGAAGGAGATCGAGCCGACGCAGGAGGAATGGTTCGGCGCGATCATGTTCCTGACGCAGACGGGCCAGATCTGCAACGAATGGCGGCAGGAGTACATCCTGCTGTCGGATGTTCTCGGCGTCTCGATGCTGGTCGATGCGATCAACAACCGCAAGCCGTCGGGTGCCTCGGAATCCACGGTGCTGGGGCCTTTCCACGTCGCCGACGCGCCCGAATTGCCAATGGGATCGAACATCTGCCTCGACCAGAAGGGCGAGCCGATGTTCGTGCATGGCCGCATCCTCAATACCGAGGGTAACCCGATCGCAGGCGCCAAGATCGACGTCTGGCAGGCCAATGACGAGGGTTTCTACGACGTGCAGCAGAAGGGCATCCAGCCCGACTTCAATCTGCGCGGGGTGTTCCGCACCGGTGCGGACGGACGTTACTGGTTCCGCGGCGTGAAGCCCAAATACTACCCGATCCCGGATGACGGTCCGGTCGGCAAGCTGCTGGGCGCGCTAGGCCGCCACCCCAATCGTCCGGCGCATCTCCACTACATTGTCGAGGCCGAGGGCTTCGACGCGCTGACCACGCACATCTTCGATCCGGACGATCCGTACATCGATTCAGATGCCGTCTTCGGCGTGAAGAAAAGCCTGCTCGCCGAATTCCGCAAGGTCGAGGACGCCGAAGCCGCGGCCAGGGTCGAGGTCGCGGCGCCGTTCTACGACGTAGAGTTCGATTTCGTGCTGTCGCGCAAGGGAGGAAACTGATGGCCGCACTTGAGAAGATGTTCGATGTCAGAGGCAAGTCGGTGATCGTCACCGGCGGCGCCAGCGGCATCGGGCAGGCCTATTCCGAGATCATGGCCGAGCACGGGGCGAAGGTCTGCATCTTCGACCTGAACCCTGCCGGGCTGGAGAAGACCGTGGCGGCGATCAGGGCGGCGGGTGGCGATGTCTGGGGCCAGGTCGTCGATGTCGGCGACCGTGCGGCCATGGCGGCCGCCTTCGACAAGGTGGCCGAGAAGGCCGGCTCGATCGACGTCGTGTTCGCCAATGCCGGGATCGACGCCGGGCCGGGCTTCAACACCCCGACGGGCGAAAGGAACCCCGAGGGCGCCATCGAGAACCTGCCCGACGAGCACTGGGACAAGGTGATCGAGATAAACCTGACCTCGGTCTACACCACGATCAAGCATGCCGTGCGGCACATGAAGCCGAATGGCGGCGGCCAGATCATCGTCACGTCGTCCATCGCCTCGCTGATCAACGAGAGCATCGTGGGTACACCCTACATGCCCGCCAAGGCCGCGGTGAACCATCTCGTTCGCCACATGGCGATGGAGCTCGGCGCCTACAACATCCGCATCAACGCAATCCTGCCCGGGCCGTTCATCACCAACATCGCCGGCGGCCGGCTGCGCAATCCGGCGGACCGCAAGGCCTTCGAGGCCCAGTCGCTCATCGGCCGGATCGGTGACCCTGAAGAGATCAAGGGCCTGGCGCTTTATCTTGCGTCGCCGGCCGCGTCCTACGTGACGGGCTCGCTGATCGTCATCGATGGCGGCTCGCTGCTGAGGATGACCTGAACAAGCTTTGAACTGAGACCGGTCCCGTGGGCCGGAGAAACTTAACCCAGGGAGGAACCGACAATGACCTACTACAACAAACTGGTGAAATCGGGCTTGCGGCCCAGCCGCCGAAGCGTCCTGAAGGGGATTGGAGCCGGCGTTGCCGCCAGCACGCTGGGCATGCCGACCTATCTGCGCGCCGCGACGGCGGGGAAGATCAAGCTCGGCTATCTCAGCCCCACGACCGGGCCGCTCGCCCTGTTTGGTGAAACGGATGGCTACACCTTGCAGAAAATCCGCGCACTGCTCGGCGGCCAGCTGCAATGTGCCGACGGCAATACTTACGAGATCGAGATACTCGATCGCGACAGCCAGTCCAATCCGAACAAGGCATCGGAAATCGCCGGCAACCTCATCCTGAACGACGAGGTGCATCTGCTCGTACCGGCCTCGACCACCGACACAATCCTGCCCGCGGCCGAGCAGGCCGAGCTTTATGAGACCCCCTGCATTTCCTCCGGCGCTCCCTGGCAAGCGGTGATCATGCCGCGCGGCGGCGGCAAGCAGACCTTCGACTGGACCTATCATTTCTTCTGGGGCCTCGACGAGGCGCTGAACACCTTCGTCGGACTCTGGAACCATCTGGAGACCAACAAGAAGGTCGGCATGCTGTTTCCGCAGAACATCGACGGCGAGACCTGGGGCAACGACGAATATGGCTTGCCAGCGCCGACCCGCAAGGCCGGCTACGAGGTCGTGGTGCCCGGCTATTTCCAGCCCCGCACCAATGATTTTTCCGCACAGATCGCCGAGTTCAAGAAGCAGGGCTGCGAGATCATCGGCGGCATTACCTATCCGGACGATCTGAAGACCTTCGTCACCCAGTGCAACCAGCAGGGCTTCAAGCCGAAGGCGGTCACGGTGGCGGCGGCACTCCTGTTCCCGGGGGGTGTCGAGGCCATGGGTCCTCTAGGCAACGGCATGTCCTCGGAGGTCTGGTGGACACCGGCCTTCCCGTTCAAGTCGTCGCTGACCGGGCAGGTCAGCAGCGACATCGCCAGCCAATGGGAAGTCGATTCGAAGCGGCAGTGGACGCAGCCGCTGGGCTATTCGCATGCCTTGCTCGAGGTCGCGCTCGACATCCTGAAGCGCTCTTCCAATCCGCTCGATCGTACAGCCAACCGAGACGCCCTGGTCGCTACCGATCTGCAGACGCTGGTCGGTCATATCAAGTTCGACGGCTCGCCCCACAAGAACATCTGCAAGACGCCGATCTTCGGCGGCCAGTGGGTGAAGGGCGAGAAATGGCCCTATGACCTGAAGATCGTCGACAACACGGTCAATCAGCTCTTCGCGCCGCAGCAGGCTATTCAGCCGATCGCCTGGTGACATGAGCGGGGACGCGGGCAGAGTCATGCGTAGGGAAATCCTGCTGAAAGCGCACGGGGTGTCGAAGTCCTTCGGCGCTGTCCGCGTCCTGCATGACGTGACTTTCGACGTGCATCGGGGCGAGGTGCTGGGCATCCTCGGCCCGAATGGGGCGGGCAAAACGACGCTGTTCAACGTGATCAGCGGCGACTTGAAGACGTCCGGCGGCGAGATACAGCTCGGCGACACGGCACTCCGCGGCGAGCCGCCCTTCCGCCGCTGCCAGATGGGGATCGGGCGGACCTATCAGATCCCGCGTCCCTATTCCGGCATGACCACCTTCGAAAACCTGCTGGTCGCCGCCGCTTTCGGCGGCGGCCGGTCCGAGAAGCAGAGCTATGCTTTCTGCGCCCAGGTCCTGCGCGAGTGCGAACTCTCCGACAAGGCCAATGTCTCGGCCGGCGCTCTCACTCTGCTCGACCGCAAGCGGCTGGAGCTGGCGCGCGCGCTGGCGTCGGATCCGAAGCTGCTGCTGCTGGACGAGATCGCGGGCGGGCTGACCGACGATGAATCGAAGGCGCTGGTGGCGCTGGTGCGCCGCATCCGCGACCGCGGCATCACCATCGTGTGGATCGAGCATGTGCTGAACGCGCTGCTGGCGGTGGCCGACCGGCTGTTGGTGCTGAATTTCGGCGAGAAGATCGCCGAAGGCGTGCCCGCCGACGTGATCGCGCTGCCCGAGGTCCAGCGCGTCTACATGGGGATCGAGGGATGACGGCCGTTCTTTCCACCCACGGGCTGTTGGCCCGCTATGGCGACTTCCAGGCGCTCTACGGCGTCGACATCGAGCTGCACCAGGGTGAGGCCGTGGCCTTGATCGGCGCCAACGGGGCCGGAAAATCCACCCTCCTGCGTTCGATCATGGGCCTGCTTCCGGTCGGGCGCGAGATGGTGCTGCTGCACGGTGAGCCGGTCGGCGGCACCGCCACCGACCGCATGGTGCAGAAGGGCGTCGCCATCGTGCCGGAGGGCCGCCGCCTCTTCACCGGCATGTCGGTCGAGGACAATCTGCGCGTCGCCATCGACCAGGCCGCGCGCATGGGCGCCAAGGGCGGATGGACGCTGCCGCGTCTGCACCAGCTGTTCCCGATCCTCAAGGAGAAGGCTCGCACCCAGGTGCAAAGCCTCTCGGGCGGGCAGCAGCAGATGGTGGCGATCGGCCGCGCGCTGCTCTGCCAGCCGCGCGTGCTGCTCTGCGATGAGATCAGCCTTGGTCTCGCGCCCAAGGTGATCCGCGAAATCTATGCCGCCTTGCCCGAAATCCGCGCCACCGGAACGGCGATGATCGTGGTCGAGCAGGATGTCGGCCTCGCCCGGACCGCCACGGACCGCCTCTACTGCATGCTGGAGGGCCGCGTGACCCTGACCGGCAGGTCCGCCGAAATCACGCGCGAGCAGATCGGCAAAGCCTATTTTGGAGCGGGCCATGGAGTGGTTTGACGCCTTGGTGCAGGGGGTCCTGCTGGGCGGCATGTATGCCCAGTATGCACTCGGCATGGCGCTGATGTTCGGCGTCATGCGGATCGTCAACATCAGCCATGGCGATCTGGTGATCCTTTTGTCGCTGATCGGCATCTCGATCGCCACGGCTTGGGGTCTGGGACCGCTGCCGGTGCTGATCGTGCTGGTGCCGCTCGCGGTGCTGATGGGCTGGGTGCTGCAGAAGGCCGTGCTGAACCGCGTGGTGGGCAGCGATCCGCTGCCCTCGCTGATCGCGACCTTCGGACTGTCGATCGCGCTGCAGAACCTGATGCTCCAGATATGGTCCGCGAACAGCCGATCGCTGCCCGGCCATGGGATCGAGAGCCAGTCCATCGAGATCGGCGGCATCTATGTCGGTCTCCTGCCGCTGATCGTGCTGGCCGTTGCCACGGGCCTGACAGGAGGCCTCGACCTGACGCTGAAGCGCACGCGCTTCGGTCGCGCGCTCCGCGCCGCGTCGGCCGATGTCGAGGCGGCGGCGATGACCGGCATCAACCCGCGCGCCGTCTATGCGATGGCGACAGCGGCGGCGGTCGGCATTCTCGGTTTTGCAGCCGTCTTCCAGGCGCTGCGGTCGACTGTTGCTCCGGCCGACGGACCTGCCCAGCTGATCTACGCGTTCGAAGCGGTGATCATCGGCGGCATGGGGACGGTATGGGGCGCCTTCGTCGGCTCGATGGTGCTCGGCATCTCGCAGGCCATCGGCTTCCGCATCGATCCGGGCTTCGGCGTGCTTGCCGGACATATCGTCTTCCTGGTCGTGCTGGCGACCCGCCCACAGGGCCTGTTCGGAAAGGCATTGTCATGAGTGCGATTCCCTATGTGGCAACAACCGAGGTGCCCGAAGTCGTGGTCCAGCGCCAGACCCGGTCCGGTCGCATTGCGATGACGCTGGCGGTGCTGGCCACGGTCGCTGTCGCTGTCATGCCGTGGTGGGCTTCGACCGGCACGATCCGGTCGGTTCTGGTGCTGTGCTGCTATATCGCCGTCGCGCAGATGTGGAACCTGCTCGCCGGCTATGCCGGCCTCGTCTCCGTGGGCCAGCACGCCTTCATGGGCGCCGCCGGCTATGCGCTTTTCGTGCTGGCGCAGACCTACGGCATCAATCCGTTTGTGGCGGTCTTCCTGTCGCTCCTGGTGCCGGCCGCGCTGGCCGTGCCGATCTACCTGCTGCTGCATCGCCTGGATGGCCCCTATTTTTCGATCGGCACATGGGTGGTGGCCGAGGTCTTCCGGCTGACCGCCTCGAACCTGCCGCTCGTCAATTCCGGCGCGGGCATGTCGCTTCGCGTGATGAAGGACTATTCGGCCTTCGAGCGGAATGTCGCTATGTCGCTGCTCTGTGCGGGGATGCTGCTCGTCACGCTGGGCGGCAGCTATTGGCTGCTTCGCTCGCGCTTCGGCCTTGCGCTGATCGCCATACGCGACAATCCGGTTGCAGCTGCCAGCCAGGGCGTGAATGTCGTGAAGCTACGCTTCCTGATCTATGTCGCGTCGGCGGTCGGCTGCGGTCTCGCGGGCGCGATCTATTTTATGGCGCAGCTGCGCATCACCCCCGGTTCGGCCTTTGACCCGATGTGGGCGAACGTCGCGATCTTCATCGTCATGGTCGGCGGGATCGGGTCCATCGAGGGCGTTCTGATCGGATCGCTGATCTTCTTCATCGCGGACCGCTGGTTCGGCGAATATGGCGCAACCTATTTCGTCGTCCTCGGCCTGATGACGCTTCTGGTGGCGCTCTACGCCCGGACGGGCATCTGGGGCCTGATCTCGAAGCGGTGGGATGCACCATGGTTCCCGATCCGACGCAAGCTCGTCGACCCCGAACCGCTGACGAGGAGGATTTCATGAAAGCCGCCATCTTCGATAAGGTCGGGGTCCCACTGCGGATCGGCACGGTGCCGGACCCGACGCCAGCACCGGACGAGGTCGTCTTGCGTGTCGCCGCTTGCGGCATCTGCGGCAGCGATCTGCACATCACCGAGGATCCGGTGCCTTTCGGCATCGAGGCAGGCTTTGTGCTCGGCCATGAATTCTCCGGTGACATCGTCGCGGTCGGATCGGAGGCAACGGGCCTTCGGATCGGTGACCGGGTCGCTGTCGTGCCGATGCGCGGTTGCGGACACTGCGAGGCCTGCGAGCGCGGCGATCCGGCGCGCTGTCACGAGATGGAGCTGATCGGCGGCGGCTATGCGCAATACGCGACCGTGGCCGCACGCCAATGTCATATCCTGTCCGACGATGTAGCACTCGAGGATGGTGCGTTGGCCGAGCCACTGTCGGTCGCCCTGCATTGCATCGTCCGTTCGGGCATGAAGCCGGGGGATCGGGTCGCCATACTGGGTGCCGGGCCGATCGGACTGCTCGTCGCCTTCTGGGCGCGGCGCATGGGGGCATCGCGTGTCGTGGTGGCCGACATCCACGGCCATCAGCGCGAGCGTGCGCTTGCTCTCGGCGCGACCGGCTTCGCGCTTTCCGGCGAAAAGCTGAGCGAGAACCTCACCGATCTCTGCGGCGGAGCGCCCGTCATCGTCTTCGAATGCGTTGGCAAGCGTGGCCTCATCGGCGCGGCGGTCGAGGCGGTCCGGCTGCAGGGCACGGTGGTCGGGGTCGGCCTCTGCATTGGCGGAGACCAGTGGGACCCGTTCCTTGCGCTGACGAAGGAAGTGAACCTGCTGTTTTCGGTCTTCTTCCATCAGCGCAACGAATTCGGCGTCGCCCTCGATGCGCTTCGAGGCGGACCTTTCGCACCGCAAGCTCTGATCACCGACCGGATCGACCTCTCGCCGGTTCCGCAGATATTCGAGAGCCTTCGCCGCCGCACCACGCAATGCAAAGTGCTGATCCAGCCGGACCTTGTTTGAGGAGAGTGAAAAATGGCCGTTCAATTCGAAACGCTCGAATACGATATCGATGGCACGAAAACGGTGGTGATGGCCATCGGTAGAGGCAAGCCCGTGCTGTTCCTGCACGGCGCCTCGACGCTTGAAGGCTTCGACTTTGCCGAGGGCCTCGCGGACCGTTTCCGCGTGCTCTGCCCGAGCCATCCGGGCTTCGGCTTTTCTGGCCCGGCGCCGCATGTCGCTACGATGTCCGACATGGTTTTACACTATCTGAATCTGCTCGATGTTCTCCGTCTGCCGGAGAAGCCTCATCTCATCGGCTTTTCCATGGGCGGCTGGATGGCGACCGAACTCGCTGGCCTTGCGCGCGAGCGTTTCGACAAGGTGGTGCTGATCGCGCCGGCAGGGCTCAACGACCCCGCATATCCGGCCACTGATCTCGGCGCGGTCGCGCCGCAGGAGTTGCCGGCCTATCTGGCGCAAGACGTCTCGGTGGCGCTGCGCTACTTCCCGGATGGTTCCGACGCCGCCTTTGCCGAGGCCTTCGGCGCCGATCGCGCCCGCGAAGGCGAGACGCTCGGCCGGCTGCTGGCGCCGTTCGGCATGGGGCATCCGAACCTGCGGCGCTTTCTGGCGCGCATCGCCAATCCGACACTGGTCGTCTGGGGCACCAGGGACCGTATGCTGCCGGCGGGACAGGCTCCGCTCTTCGTCGAGGCGCTGCCCGACGCACGCCTGATCCTCGTCGAGGAGGCCGGCCATTTCGTCATGCAGGAGAAACCCGAAACGCTCAGGAAGATCGGCGATTTCTTCGCCGGCTGATCGCATTTGAAAAGGAGGAGGAGAACACGATGAACAAACCCATCAAGCACAGCTCGTGGGGGACGACCACCGACTATCGCGACTTGCTCAGGAAGATCGCGGAGATCGGACCGGTCCTGGAAGCCAACGCCACCGCCGATGAGGAGAATGGCGAACTGACTGCGGCCACGTTCGAGCTGCTGAAGCCGCTGCGCATGTCGCATATCTTTGCCGCGGAGAGCCTCGGCGGTGCGCAGTTGCGACCCACCGAGGGTCTCGAACTGCTGGCGGCGATCACCTGGCACTCCGGGGCGGCCGGCTGGGTTTCCATGGTGCATTGCTGCATCGGCGCGATGTCGGCTGCCTTTCTGCCGGACAGCGCGGTCGAGCGGCTGTTCGCGCCGGGCTCCGACAACCGTTTCTCGGGACAGGGGGCGCCGCTCGGCATGCTGAAGAAGGTCGACGGTGGCTACCGGCTGAACGGCAAGTGGAGCTATGGCAGCGGCTTCAGCCACGCCACCTATAGCCACAGTGCCGCCTTCGTCGACGACGGCACCGGCAAGCCCGCCAAGGACGATAGGGGCAATGTGATCATCATGTGCGCCCATGCGCCGATCTCCCAGCACAAGCAGCTCGGCAATTGGGACGTTCTGGGCCTCGGTGGAACCGGCAGCATCGACTATGCGGCCGAGGATGTCTTCATCGCCGACGATCTCGTCTTCCCGATCCTGACCGCGCCGCCACTGCGCCAGAAGGAGTTCTTCAGTCTCGGTGTCGTCGGCCTCGCCGCCATCGGTCATACCGGCTGGGCACTCGGCACCGGGCGGCGGATGCTGGACGAGATCGCCAAGTTCGCCCGCAGCAAGTCAGGCCGCGCCGGGTTGATCGGCGAAAGCGAGAAATTCTGGCACGACTATGGCCGCGCCGAAGCCCGCTATCGCGCTGCCCGCGCCTTTGTCTTCGAAGTCTGGCGCGACATCGAGGCGACGGTCGAAGCCGGCAACAGCGTATCGACGCGGCAGATCAGCCTTGTCCATCTGGCCAAATCCGAGATTCATGAGGTTGGCGTCGATATCTGCAACTTCGCCTATCGCGCGGGCGGCGGCGCGTCGCTGCGCGCCGGTGTGATCCAGCGCACCTTCCGCGAGATGATGGTGGCGGCCAACCATTTCACGATCGCGCCATCGATCGTCACCTCGGCCGGCCGCGACATCGGCGGGCTGTGGAGCGATCGCACCTGGCAGTTCTACGATCTGATCGAGAAGAAGTAGTCGCAAGGGCCGGACGGCGGACCCATCCGGCCCCATTTCATGCTGCAGAAGAGAGACGTCGATGAGCTTCCCGCATCCGATGACCAACGCCTTCCGCGAAGCCTTTCGCCACCACCCGGCCGGTGTTGCCGTGATCACGGCCGATCCCGGCGACAGACCGGTGGCGATGACCGTGTCCTCGCTGATCTCTGTAAGTGCTGCGCCACCGGTCGTCGCCTTCTCGCTGTCGATGAAATCGACCTCGTCCGAACCCTTGCTACGGGCGCAGACCATGGTGATCCACCTGCTGCGCTACACCGATATCGACCTGGCGCAGCTCTGCGCGTCGAGCGGCGCGGAACGCTTCCCGCCGGGAGGCGCCTGGGCTCGGCTGCCCACGGGCGAACCGCGCTATACCGGCGTCTCGACCTGGTTCCGCGCCCGCCGGCTCGGCGTCCTGCCGATCGAGGGCGCGACACTGGTGGCGGCCGAACTCCTTGACGGCGAGGTGCAGCTGGACGAGATCCCCCCTGAGGCGCATTCGCTGGTCTACCTCGACCGTCGCTGGCATCGCCTGCACAAGGAACTGGACGGCGTGGCTGAACTTCTTGAGTCGTCGCGTTTTCTTTGAACGGTGCCGGCTGTCCGGCCGCTGCGCACGGAATTCGCTAAGCCAGTCAAACGCGTTCGAGCGTCAGTCGCACCGTCACCCTGGCCCGCCGTGCAGGGTTGAGGGCCATCCAGCCAGTTGGGCACTGGTCGGAGCTTCGTCCCGCATCGGATGCATGTCTCAGCTTACGTTAGACATTTCTACAAAATATATCACATGTTGACGTTAATTTAACAGGCTACTATGGTCTGTTTGCCGCATCGGATGCGGCGCTTTGGTATCACCGTTGCTCGTTGATTGTCGTCATGTCCGTCATCCTTATCCCAACCTGCAGGATTGCCTTGCAGCGCCCTTCACCAGTTGCTGAAAACGGCGGCGCCCATGCCCAGTTTGCTCGGAATCGATAACGGTCTCACGGTCACCAAGGCGGTGATCTTCGATGCCGATGGCACGCAGTTGTCGGTGGCGCGTCGGCGGGTTCCGCAATCGATGCCCCATGCGCGCTGGGTGGAGCGCGACATGGCCGGCCTCTGGCAAGCGACCGCCGACGCAATCAAGGAGGCGATCGCGCTATGTGGCCGCCCGGCGGACGACATCAGGGCGGTGGCGGCAACCGCGCATGGCGACGGTCTCTATTTGCTCGACAAGGATCGTCGGCCGCTGGGGCCTGGAATCCTGTCGCTCGATAGCCGCGCCGGCAAGATTGTCGAGCGATGGTCGGCGGACCGGGTCTTCGAAGAGGCGCTAGCGCGAACAGGCCAGGCGCCCCACGTCTCGGCGCCGTCGGCGCTGCTCGCCTGGATCAGGGAGCACGAACCGGCCCGCTATGGGCGTATCGGGCATATACTGGCCTGCAAGGACTGGCTGCGCTTTTGCCTGACCGGCAAGATCGGCACCGACCGTACCGAGGCCAGCACCTCATTCACGGATTTCCGCACGCAAGCCTTCGCGCCGGAAGCGTTGCGAATCTTCGGATTGGACGATGTTTTCGACGCGCTGCCGCCGATGGCGCACTCCGCCGCGATCGTCGGCCATGTCACCGCCGAGGCAGCCGAAATGACCGGCCTTGCCAAGGGAACACCGGTCGCGTGCGGACTGCATGACGTGACTGCCTCCGCACTTGGCATGGGCGGCCATGAGGAGGGCGTGCTCGCCATCGTCGCCGGAACCTATTCCATCAACGAAGTCGTCTCTTCGCAACCACGCGTCGACCCGCGTTGGCTCTGTCGCAACGCCATCGACGCAGGCCGCTGGAACAACATGGCGATCTCGCCGGCGTCGACCGCGAACTACGACTGGTTTCTCGACACGTTCTGCCGCTCGGAGCAGGAAAAGGCATCGGTCGATGGTGGCTCGATCCACGAGCTTCTGGCAGCAGAGATCGACACGGCGCTGAAGAAGCCGTCGACCATCCTGTTTCATCCCTATCTGTTCGGCTCTCCTTATGGCGATGTTGCCAGCGGCGGCTTTGTCGGCCTGCACGGCTGGCATAATCGCGGCGATATACTCAAGGCGGTTCTGGAGGGCATTGCCTTCAATCATCGCACCCATGTGGAAGCCTTGCGCGACGGCTTTGCCGTCAGCGAGATCCGCCTGACCGGCGGCAGTTCGCGCAATCCGGCCTTCGTTCAGATGTTTGCCGACGTGCTGAACGCCCCGGTCATCGTCACCTCGACCGACGAGGCCGCGGCCTTTGGCGCTGCCCTTTGCGCGGGGGCGGCGGTTGGCATCTTCGCGACGCCGCAACAGGGCGCCAGGCAGGTCGGGATGACGGCGCGCCAATACGAGCCTGACCAAGCCTCGAGTGCTGTGTTCAACGAGCGCTTTTCCCTCTATGGCCGCATAGCCGGTGCGCTCGAACCGCATTGGCCCGACATCGAGAAGCTGGGCCGGCCAGACACTGGGGGAACCGCATGATCAAGGCCGACGAACGACGCGAAGAGATCGCCGACTATGTGATCAAGCTCGGCCAGGTGCGCATCGACGATCTGGTCGAGCATTTCGGCGTGTCGCGCATGACCGTCCACCGGCATATCGACCGGCTGGCGCAGCAGGGCGTGCTGCGCAAGCTGCACGGTGCGGTGACGGTTCAGCCTTCCGGCCTCTACGAAAGCGCCTTCCGCTACCGTGTGACGGTCAACCGGGCCGAGAAGGATGCGCTGGCGCGGGCAGCACTCGATTATGTCGAAGCCGGCCAGGTGGTGATGCTGGACGATTCCTCGACGGCAAACGCCGTCGCGGCACTGCTGCTCGACGTCAAGCCGCTGACCGTCATCACCAACTCCGTAGCGACGGCATCACTGCTGATCAATGTCGACGAACTCGACTTCATCTGTCTCGGCGGCCAGTACCACGGCACCTACAACGCCTATATCGGTATCGTCTGCGAGAACGCCGTGGCGCAGCTGCGCGCCAATGTGCTGATCTGTTCGGCTTCGGCCATCACCGGAACCACGGCCTTCATCCAGGATCCCAATGTCGTGCGGGTCAAGCAGGCGATGATGGCCGCATCGGCCAAGCGTATCCTTCTGATCGACCATGCCAAGTTCGACAGGATCGCGCTGCATGTCTTCGACGATCTGACCAGCTTCGATGTCGTGCTGGCGACCGAAGGCCTGGGCGATGCGCGGGCGCAAGCTCTCGAACGGGCCGGCGTGAAGCTGCGCATCGTCAAGACGAAAGCGTCATGAGCTCAAGCGAAGCAACATTTACGGAAAATCCCGCCGGGCGTTTGGCCGCCATGGCCGGAACCGGCGAGGTCGACGTCGTCATTCTTGGCGCCGGCATTAACGGGGCAGGGCTATTTCGCGACCTGTGCGCGCAAGGCGTCAGCTGTCTGATCGTCGACAAGGCGGATTTCGGCTCGGGCACCAGTGCCGCGCCATCGCGGCTCATTCACGGTGGCCTGAAATATCTCGAAACCGGCGAGTTCGGGCTGGTCGCACAGTCGACACTTGAACGCAATCTGCTTTTGAAGAATGCGCCGCACTATGTCAGCCCGCTGCCGACCGTCATCCCGATCTTTTCCTGGAGCAAGGGCATGTTGGCGGCATTGCGGACGCTGTTCGGCTCGACCAGCGCACCGCGCAGCCGCGGCGCCATCCTGATCAAGATCGGCCTGATGATCTATGATTTCTACGGCTCGCGAAACCAGGTCATGCCGCGCCACCGCATGGTCGGGCGGCGCCAGGCGCTCAGCGGGATGCCGGCGCTCAATCCCTCGATTGTCGCCACCGGCACCTACTACGACGCCAAGATAAGCCACCCCGAAAGGCTGGTGCTTGAACTGATCCTCGATGGGCGGCAAGCAAACGCGGCCTCGGCCAGCGCGAACTATACGGCGCTGGTCAAGTCCGCCGATGGGGTACTGACCTTCCAGCCGGAAAACGGCGCGGCCTTTTCGGTGCGGCCGAAGCTGGTGGTCAACGCCGCCGGTCCGTGGATCGACGATGTCAACGAATTGCTTGGCGCGCCGTCGAAGATGATCGGCGGCACCAAGGGCTCGCACGTCCTGCTCAAGCATGACGAACTGGTCAAAAGCCTGGCCGGGCGCATGCTCTATTTCGAAGCCGATGACGGCCGCATCTGCCTCATCTACGATTATCTCGGCCTGGCGCTGGTCGGCTCCACCGACATCAAGGCCGACAATCCCGACGCGGTGCGCTGCGAGCCCGACGAAGTCGAGTACCTGCTCGACAGCGTGCGGACTCTGCTGCCGGGAATGGCGTTCGAGCGCGACCAGATCGTCTATGCCTATAGCGGCATCAGGCCGCTGCCGGCCTCCGATGCATCGCTGCCCGGGCTGATCAGCCGTGACCACTCCGCGCCGGTCACCGAGCCGGATCGGAACAGACCTTTCGCGGTCATCTCGCTGGTCGGCGGCAAGTGGACGACCTTTCGCGGTTTCGCCGAGGAAGTCGCCGAAACCGTGCTCGGCCGCCTGCAGCGCAGCCGCAAGGTGACGACGCAAGCCATGCCGATCGGCGGCGGCAGGGATTTCCCGACCAATGCCGCAGCGCGAGCAAGTTGGCTGGCTCTGGCTCACTCGAAGACGGGCGCTGAGGAACGGCGTCTCGATGCGCTGCTGTCGCGATACGGCACCAGAGCCACGCAGATCGCCACGCATGGGTCGGGCGATGAGAGTCGGCTGCCGGATTCAGAAAGCTACAGCAAATTGGAAATCGACTACATCGTCCGCAACGAGTTCGTCGAACATCTGGCCGACATCGTCATGCGCCGCAGCACCTTGGCGATATCAGGCTCCCTGACAGGCCGCGACCTGCAGGCGATCGCGGCGATTGCCGGACAGGCGCTGGGCTGGAGCGCCGGGCGCCTTGCAAGGGAAGTCGAGGCCGCAATTGTGGAACTCGAGGACCGGAACCTGATGCGGCTGGGCTGATCAGTCCGTCACCGATGCTCTTCACAAGGCAATCCGGTCGGTTTGCCCATGGATGCGCCGCATCCGCAAATCGCCCAACTCACAGGCGGATTGGGATTTTGCCGATATTAGATATTATCCCTGAAAAACAGCTAGTTAGAAAAAAACCTGGATAGCCGACGGCCGTGCAATTCTGCCGGCTTAAGCCTGAGATAACACAGATTGACGTTAAATTAACATCACCGTATGATCGAGTAACATGCTCACCTCCTAATAGGTCGATGTTGCCCGCCGAATGCCGGCAGACCGGCGTTTCGGGAAGGGCGAGACCTGTGAATTCCCCGTATGTGCATGCGCCCAACCCGGCGGGGGATTGACAGCAATGCAGGGATGTGAAAATTTTTGCACACAAAGATAATAATATCATCTCAGGGAGGAGATGGCTTGAAATCCGGCGGAACCGCTAACCGCGATCATGAGTCCAGCCTCGCCACCCGCGCGGCCTGGCTTCACTATGCCGGGGGTCTGACGCAGGCCCAGGTGGCCAAGCGGCTCGGCCTGACCAGCCTCAAGGCGCATCGGCTCATCACGCGGGCCACTCAGGATGGCCTGGTCAGGGTGATCATCGACGGCGACGTCGGCGAATGCATCGACCTCGAGCAGCAGCTGATCAATGCTTACGGGCTCGATTACTGCGAGGTCGTTCCGGATCTCGATCAGGACGAGCTGCCGCTGAAGGCGCTTGGCATCGCCGGCGCTCAGTTTCTGAAGCGGGAGATCGATCGCGGCGAGGACATGCTGATCGGCGTCGGCCACGGCCGTACCCTTGCCGCAAGCGTCGAGTATCTGACGCGCACCGCCGCCGCCCATATCCGTTTCGTCTCGCTGCTTGGCGGTGTGACGCGCAAGTTCGCGGCCAACCCGCACGACGTCATGCATCGGCTGGCCGAGCGGACCGGCGCGCAGGCCTATGTGATGCCGGTGCCTTTTGTCGCCAACACCGCGGAGGACCGTGAGGTGCTGCTTGGGCAGCGCGGCATCAGCGATGTCTTCGACCTCGCAAGCCGGTCCGACCTGATGTTCGTCGGCATAGGGACCGCCGAGCGGGAAGCTTCGCTGGTCGCCACCGGCATGATCGAACATTCCGAAATCGATGAGGTCAAACGCGATGGCGGCGTCGGCGAGCTGCTCGCCCACTTCTTCGACGACCAGGGACGCCCAGTGGAAACGGCGCTGTCGGACAGAATCCTGGCACTCCCGCGGGACCAGTTGAAGGGCCGCCGGATTGTCGCCGTCGCCGGCGGCAAAGTGAAAATACGCGCCATCAAAGCGGTGCTCGAAAGCCGCTATCTCAGCGGCCTGATCACCGACGAGTCCACCGCTCGTGCCCTTGTCGAACAGAAAAAACCCAATGGCGCGAAGCGCCATATGAACGGAGGATCGCCAAATGCGTGACAAGCGCGGATCAGCCTTGCTGGCGGTTGCGTCATGAGCGCGAAAGCCGCCACCGCATCGACCAGGCCTGCCTCGCCCGCCCTGCGTCGGGCACTTGCCGGCGCCGCGGTTGTCGTCCTGCTCGGCGCCATGGCGCTCGATACCAAGGTGGTCAGGATAGGGTCGGCAGGCGACGTTCGCAGCGCCGTGTTTTCCGCCGTTGACTACGGCAAGTCGGAATTTCCCAAGGTGCAGGCCGATGTCGAGGCCCGCGCCGCCGACGCGGTGACGGTGGCGACGGCGATTGCCAAGGACAGGGCAACGGCGGAAAAGGAATACGGTGTGCCTGCGGGCGTCGGACCGGTCATTTCAGTCAAGTTCACCGGCGTCGTCGGCGAAGGAAAATCTGGCATCTACAAAGTCGCCGTCGACGGCGTACCCGATACGTTGATGATCCGCGTGCAGACGGGACCGGCGATCAACGGGACGGAACTGCGTGACGCCACGGGCAAGATCACATTCGGCCAGTTCACCAACCAGATTGAGTACCAGGACGCCGGTTCGGCGCTGAACAATGAGATGAAGAAGGAAGTCCTGGCCAAGGTCGATACGAGCACCTTGACCGGCAAGACCATATCGGTGGTCGGCGCATTCAAGCTGGTCAACCCGAAGAGCTGGCTCGTCACCCCCGTGAGGCTGGACGTCAAATGAAACCGGCTGCCGACACCGGACCCGCGACTGGCGACGCCGTGCTTTCGGCGCGCAACATCGTCATGTCGTATGGCGGCGTCCATGCGCTCAAGGGCGTCAATTTCGACATCCATCGCGGCAAGGTCACCACGCTGTTCGGAGAGAATGGCGCCGGCAAGTCGACGCTGATGAAGATCCTCTCCGGCGTGGTCACGCCGACATCCGGCGACATCGTGCTCGACGGCAATCTCGTCAGCTTTTCTTCGTCCTCGGACGCGCGCGATCGCGGCATCTCGATCATCCACCAGGAACTCAGCCTGGCGCCCAACCTCAGCGTTCGCGACAACATCTTCATGGGCCGCGAACTGCGCACCAGGACCGGCCTCGACTTCGCCGAGGAGCAACGCCAGGCGCGCGCTCTGATGGCTGATCTCGAAGAGGACATCGATCCGATGACCCTGGTCGAGGATCTGCGCCTCGGCCAACAGCAGATCGTCGAGATCGCCCGGGCACTGTCGGTCGATTCGCGCATCCTCATCATGGACGAGCCGACCTCCGCGCTCAGCGCAACCGAGGTGGAAGTTCTGTTCAAGGTGATCCGCGATCTGACCAGCCGCGGCGTCTCCATCGTCTACATATCGCATCACCTCGAAGAGGCGCTGCAGATCACCGACTATGCCGTTGTCCTGCGCGATGGCGCGATTACCGCGACGGCCGAAGCTCGGGATATCGATCTCGAATGGATCGTGCGCAACATGGTCGGCGAGAATTTCGATCTCGGCTCGCCGCCGACCGGCCATGAATTCGGCGAAGTCGCCCTATCGATCGAGGATGTCAGCGTCGTCGACACTTCGGGCTCAGGTTATTCCGTCGTCGATCACCTGTCGCTGGACGTGCGAGCAGGCGAGATCGTCTGCATCTACGGGCTGATGGGTGCCGGGCGCACGGAATTGCTGGAGGCCGTCGCCGGACGAGTGCCGATGGCGGGCGGGCGGGCGCTGCTGGAAGGCGAGGACGTCTCGGGGCTGAGCATTGCCCAGCGTATCTCCAGAGGGCTTGTGCTGGTCCCCGAGGACCGGCAGCGCGACGGACTGGTGCAGACGATGACCGTCGGTCGTAATCTTTCGCTCGCCAGCATCGAAGCGTTCGCCAGGGGCCTGTTTCTGTCTCGTTCCAGAGAGCGAGAGCTGGTCGAAGACTCGATCCGCAAGGTGACCGTCAAGACCGCTGGCGGCAACGCCATGATCGGATCGCTGTCGGGCGGCAATCAGCAGAAGGTCGTCATCGGCAAGATGCTGACGACCAATCCCAAGGTTATCCTTCTCGACGAGCCGAGCCGCGGCATTGATGTCGGTGCCAAGGCCGAAGTCTTCCGCTTGCTGAGCGAACGCGCTGCGCAGGGCCTTGCCGTCGTCTTCTCGACCTCTGAGGTCAACGAATGCCTCAGCATTGCCCACCGCATCGTCGTCATGCGCCGCGGCAGGATTTCAGCCGAATTCGGCGCCAATGCCACCAAAGAGCAGATCATGGCCGCCTCGGGCGAAGCCGTGGTCGCCTGATCACCAGGAATTTCGGAGCCCACACCATGACCGATGTCAGCCAGGCCAGAAAACAGTCCAGTCCAAGCGCGAGCGAAGGCTTCGATCTCGCCAAGCTGCTGCTCGAGGGCCGCGCTTTCTTTGCCCTGATCGTCATCATCGTCGTGTTCTCGATCCTGTCGCCCTACTACCTCTCGGTGGCGAATTTCCTGACCATGGCCTCGCATGTCGCCATCTTCGGCATCCTCGCGATCGGCATGCTGCTTGTCATCCTCAATGGCGGCATCGACCTGTCGGTGGGGTCGACGCTGGGCTTGGCCGGCGTCGTTGCCGGCTTCCTGATGCAAGGGGTGACGCTGAGCTGGCTGGGCGTCGTTCTCTATCCGCCGGTGTGGGTGGTCGCGGTGCTGGCCTGCATGCTGGGCGCCGTCGTCGGGCTGATCAACGGCGTGCTCATCGCGCGCTTCAAGGTTCCAGCTTTCGTCGCCACCCTCGGCGTCATGTACATGGCGCGCGGCCTGGCGCTGCTGATGACCAGCGGCCTGACCTACAACAATCTCGGCGGCAAGCCGGAGCTCGGAAACACCGGCTTCGATGCGCTTGGCTTCAACCGCTTGTTCGGCGTGCCGACGGGCGTCGTGGTTCTCGTGGTCATCGCGCTCATTGGCAGCATCGTCCTGAACCGCACCGCTTTCGGGCGCTGGCTCTACGCCTCGGGCGGTAATGAACGCGCGGCCGAACTCTCCGGCGTTCCGGTCAAAACAGTGCAGATTTCCGTCTATGTGCTGTCGGGCATCTGCGCCGCCATTGCCGGCCTGATCCTGTCCTCGCAGCTTACATCGGCGGGACCGACCGCCGGCACCACCTACGAACTGACGGCCATTGCGGCCGTCGTCATCGGCGGCGCGGCACTGACCGGCGGCCGCGGCAACATCCGCGGAACCCTGCTCGGTGCCTTCGTCATCGGCTTCCTGTCCGACGGTCTGGTGATCATCGGCATCTCATCCTACTGGCAGACAGTGTTCACCGGCGCGGTCATCGTGCTCGCCGTGCTCCTCAATGCCGTTCAGTATCGCCGCCGCAGCAAGCTCCCAAGCGCGACAGGTGGCCAACCGACTTCTCAGAAACGGGGGAAGGCCGAACCGGCCAATCCTGCCCAAGGGAAGACTGCCAGGTGAACTGGCAGCAACACCGCGTAATCATTGGAGGAATGTACATGAAAACCATGCTGAAAAGTCTGCTCGCGGCCGCGATGGTCGTTGGGTTCACGGCCGCCGCGTCAGCCGCGGGCCTGATCTCGATCATCGTCAACGATCCGGCCAATCCCTACTGGCTGACCGAGGGCAACGTCGCCAAGGCCGAGGCCGAGAAGCTTGGCTATACGGCCAATGTCGGCGCCCACAAGGGCGATACCAATACCGAAAGCAATTTGATCGACACCGCCATCACCAACAAGTCGGTGGCGATCATTCTCGATCCGGCCAACGCCGACGGCTCTGTCGGTGCGGTGAAGAAGGCGATTGCAGCCAACATCCCGGTGTTCCTTGTCAATGCCGAGATCAACCAGGAAGGCCTCGCCAAGGGGCAGCTCGTTTCCAACAACGCGCAGGGCGCTGCTCTCGGTGCCCAGCAGTGGGTGCAGGCCGTCGGTGAAAAGGGCAAATATGTCGAACTGCTCGGCGCCCCGTCGGACAACAATGCCGCCACGCGCTCGAACGGTTACGCGACTGTGCTGAGCCAGTACCCGGATCTCGAAAAGGCTGCTTCGCAGGTCGCCAACTGGGATCGTACCCAGGGCCACGACAAGATGCAGAGCATGCTGCAAGCCAATCCCGACATCATCGCCGTGATCAGCGGCAATGATGAAATGGCTCTCGGCGCGGTTGCGGCGCTGAAGGAAGCTGGCAAGCTCGCCGGCATCAAGGTCGGTGGCTTCGACGGCTCCCCGGACGCGGTTGCGGCGATCAAGTCCGGTGAACTGCAGTACACCGTGCTTCAGCCGGTCGCCATCTTCTCGGCCAAGGCCGTGCAGCAGGCGGACTCGTTTATCAAGACGGGTGCCACCGGTGCGGCGACCGAGAAGCAGCTGTTCGATTGCCTTCTCATCACCAAGGACAATGTCGACAAGTACACCGCACCCTTCGTGCTGTCTGAGTAATACCTGCACAGGGGGTGTCCTTGCGGACACCCCCTGCCTCTTCTACGAAATGACTGCCCTCGTGAACTGCCTTCGCAACCAATCGGAATTTGCGGCATGAAAGACCTGCTGATCGGCATCGACGCGGGAACGTCGGTGATCAAATCGATCGCTTTCGATCTGTCCGGGCGGCAGCTCGCCATGACGTCGGTGCCCAATAGCTTCGTCACGCTGGAAGGCGGCGGCGCCGAGCAGGACCTCGACCAGACTTGGCGCGACATGGCGCGGACCGTTCGCGATCTCGCGGCCAAGATTCCCGACCTCGCGCAACGAATCGCGGCGGTGGCCATCACCGGGCAAGGCGACGGAACCTGGCTGATCGATAGCGACGGCATGCCTGTCTCGCGCGCCTGGCTGTGGCTCGATGCCCGCGCCGGACATTTGGTGGACGAGATGCGCGCCGATCCCCGGGATCGCAGGCGGTTCGAACTGACCGGCACGGGGCTGAATTCCTGCCAGCAAGGCGCCCAGCTTGCCTTCATGAAAAAGAATCATCCCGACATGCTGGAGCGGGCGGCCACCGCACTGCATTGCAAGGATTGGCTCTACTTCAAGATGACGGGCGAACGCGCCACCGATCCCTCCGAGGGAACCTTCACCTTCGGCGATTTTCGGTCGCGCACCTATTCCGACGAAGCCCTCGACATCCTGGATCTGACGACGCATCGCCGCCTGTTGCCTCCCATGCTCGAAGGCACCACCGACCATCATCCGCTATCGCGATCGGCGGCGGCGGAGACCGGCCTGCTCGAAGGCACGCCGGTGGTGCTGGGCTACGTCGACATGGTCATGACGGCGCTCGGAGCCGGCCTCTATGATCCCTCGGGCAATGTCGGCTGCACGGTCATCGGCTCGACCGGCATACACACGCGCTTCGCAGCCACTCCCGACGATGTCGTGCTGAACGCAGATGGCTCCGGCTACACGATCGCCATGCCTATTCCGGGCGCCTTTGCACAATTGCAATCCAACATGGCGGCGACGCTCAACATAGACTGGGTGCTTGGCCTTGCGCGCGACGTGCTCGCCACGGCTGGCGGCAAACCTTCTCATGACGAGTTGCTGAAGGCCCTCGACGCTTGGATGGAAGCATCGGAGCCGGGATCGCTGATCTACCAGCCTTACATATCGCTAGCCGGCGAAAGAGGGCCGTTCGTCGACCCTGACGCACGCGCCGGCTTCATCGGCCTTTCGGTCAAGCATGGCTTTGGCGATCTGGCACGCGGCGTGCTCGAGGGGTTGGCCTTCGCCGCTCGCGATTGCTACCAGGCGATGGGCGCCGTGCCGAGTGAGATCCGCCTGTCGGGCGGCGCAGCGCGCAGTCCGTCTCTACGTCGCATCGTCGCGGCGGCGACAAGGGCGCAGGTGCGCACCAGCAGCCGCCAGGAAGCCGGCGCGGCGGGTGCCGCGATGATGGCCGCGGTCGGGCTCGGCGTCTACGGCTCCATGGAAGACTGCGCCGCCGAATGGGTGACGCCGCTTCTCGGCGACTGCGATGCCTATGACGAGGCGCTTTCGCAAACATACGATGCGCTCTTCCCTTCCTTCGTTGCGGCGCGCCAGGCGCTTCGGCCGGTGTGGAAGGGCATGGCGCACCGCACAGGAGCAAGATCTTGAGCAATACAACAGATGTCGTCGATCTCTTCGTGATCGGCGGCGGCGTCAATGGAGCCGGCATAGCGCGTGATGCTGCAGGTCGTGGCCTGTCCGTCATCCTGTGCGAAAAAGACGATCTCGCGCAAGGCACCAGTTCGCGCTCCGGCAAGCTGGTGCATGGCGGCCTGCGCTACCTCGAATATTATGAGTTCAGGCTGGTTCGCGAAGCGCTGATCGAACGCGAGGTGCTGCTCGAGGCGGCGCCGCACATCATCTGGCCGATGCGCTTCGTTCTACCGCACAGCCCGCAGGATAGGCCGGCATGGCTGGTCCGGCTCGGGCTGTTTCTCTACGACCACCTTGGCGGCCGCAAACGGCTGCCTGGGACAAGAACGCTGAACCTGAGGACCTCGCCTGAAGGCGCGTCGATCAAGGACGAATTCAAGCGCGGTTTCGAATATTCCGACTGCTGGGTCGACGATGCGCGCCTGGTGCTGCTCAATGCGCTCGATGCAAGGCAGCGAGGCGCCAGAGTGCTCACGCGCACCGCCTGTGTCGCGGCGCGCCGTGAAGGCGGACTGTGGTCGATCGACATGCAGGATGGCCGCACGGGCGCCGTCACGAAAGTCCGCGCGCGCGCTCTGATCAACGCAGCAGGTCCCTGGGTCAACGACATTGTCAGCCGCGTCGCCGGGCAGAATTCGACGCGCAATGTCCGGCTTGTAAAAGGCAGCCATATCGTCGTGCCCAAATTCTGGGAGGGGCGGCAGGCCTATCTCATCCAGAACAACGACAAGCGGGTGATCTTCGTCAACCCGTACGAGAACGATCTGGCGCTGATCGGCACGACCGACATTCCCTACGAAGGCAGGCCCGAGGAAGTGGTCGCCGAGGCCAGCGAAGTCGACTACCTGATCAAGGTGGTCAATCGCTATTTCAAGCGGCAGCTGACGCCACAGGACGTGGTCTACAGCTTCTCCGGTGTGCGTCCGCTCTATGACGACAATGCCGACAATCCAAGCGCGGTGACGCGCGACTATATTTTCGAACTCGACGCCTCCAACGGCAACGCACCGCTGCTTTCGGTGTTCGGCGGCAAGATCACCACCTTCCGCAAGCTGTCGGAACACGCGCTGGAAAAGATCCAGCCATTCTTTCCGACGATGAAGAAAGCCTGGACGGCCAAAATTCCCTTGCCGGGGGGCGACCTGCCCAATGCGGACTTCGAGCAGTTTCTGAGCGATCTGCATGTCGAATTTTCATGGCTCAGCCCGTCGTTGGTGAAGCACTACGCTCGAAGCTACGGCACCCGCGCCAGGCAATTGCTCGCCGGCGCGCAAAGCGAGGCTGATCTCGGCCGACGCTTCGGTCCCGATCTGTATGAACGGGAGGCAAAGTTCCTGGTCGAGACCGAATGGGCTGGCACATCAGCCGATATACTGGAACGCCGCACAAAGCATGGCCTGCATATCAATGCGGCCGAGCGGAAAGCATTCGAAGATTGGTTCGGTAACATCATGGCGACGGCGGGCTGATGGCCTTCACGCTTTCCCTCAACACCAATCCTCTGGTCAATCGCTTCGCCGATCCAGACGATTTGATCGACGCGATTGCTTATGGCATCGGCATTCGCGACGTGCAGTTGACGCATGAATTCGTCAATCCGGGCTGGCCGGCGGCCACGATTGCCAAATTCCTGCGCCTGTTCAACAGCGCGCTTTCGCGGACCGGTGTCAGGATCACCTCCGGCATGACCGGACCTTATGGCCGGCTCAACCATTTCGGCCACCCGGACGCCGACGTCCGGCGCTACTATGTCGACTGGTTCAAGACCTTCGCCGACATTTCCGCCGAACTCGGCGCGCCAGGCATGGGCACGCAGTTCGCCATCTTCACCTACAAGGACTTTGACGATCCGCAACGGCGGGCAGCACTTCTCGATATCGCGCTCGAATGCTGGCGCGAGGTTGCCGAACACGCCAGGGCGGCGGGGCTGACATACCTGTTCTGGGAGCCGATGTCGGTCGGCCGCGAGTTCGGCCACACGATCGAAAGCTGCGTCACGCTGCAAGGCGCCATCGACGCAGCGAAGCTGCCCATACCGATGAAGATGATGGTCGATATCGACCATGGCGACGTGACCTCACCCAACCCTGCCGACACCGATCCCTACGCCTGGGCGAAAGCGTTTCCATTGCAATCTCCGATCATCCACATCAAGCAGTCTTCCATGAACAAGGGCGGCCATTGGCCGTTCACGGCCGCCTACAACAAGGATGGCCGCATAGTGCCGCAGAAGTTGCTGGACGCGGTTCGGCAGGGTGGCGGAACCGACAACGAAATTTGCCTTGAACTTTCCTTCAGGGAGAGGGAACCAGTCGACCATCAGGTTATCGAGATGATCCGCGAGTCGGTGGATTTCTGGGCGCCTTACGTCGACAGTGGCCGCGACAGTCTCAAGCCTCGGACTTGAGCGAATACGTCGCCCGGAAGCCGGCTTCGGCCGCAAGAGTATCGAAGGAGAAAAACAATGGCCCCATATTGGGTCGGCACGAGCTGGAAGATGAACAAGACGCTTGCCGAGGCGTTGCTGTTCGCCGATGCGTTGGCCGCCTTCGTGCCTGGTTTCGATCAGGCGATACAGCCTTTCGTCATTCCGCCGTTCACCGCCGCGCGCCAGGTCAAGGCGGCACTGGCCAACACCCGCGTGAAGGTAGGTGCCCAGAACATGCATTGGGCCGATGCCGGCGCGTGGACGGGAGAGATTTCGCCAGTGATGTTGAAAGACTGCGGGCTGGATGTAATCGAACTCGGCCATAGCGAGCGCCGGGAGCATTTCGGCGAGACGGATGCGACTGTCGGACTGAAAACGGCAGCTGCTGTCAGGCACGGTTTCGTGCCACTGATCTGCGTCGGCGAGACGCTGGACGAGCGTGAATCAGGCCGCGCCGAGGCGGTGCTGACGGCACAGGTTCTCGGCGCGCTGCAGGAGCTGAGCGGCGATCAACCGAAGGCGGAAATCCTCTTTGCCTACGAGCCTGTCTGGGCGATCGGGGAGAAGGGCATTCCCGCAAGCGCCGACTATGCCGACAAGCAGCAAGCGCTGATCAAGCAGGTAGCCGCTGACCGGCTGCCGGCTGCCACGCCTGTGCTTTACGGCGGCAGCGTCAACCCCGGCAACGCGGCCGAACTTATCGGCCAGCCGCATATTGATGGCCTGTTCATCGGCCGCTCGGCGTGGCAAGCGGAAGGCTATATCGACATTCTGAAAAAGGCGTCGGCCGCCATCGCGCGCTAACCGCGCGAGCAATTCCGGGAAAGTGTGAAGCGGTTTTCCGTCCGGAATTGCGTCAAATCAAAGAGACAGAGACAAAAGCAAAGGAGTTCATCATCATGAAGATCGCACTCGGAGCCGACAGCGCCGGCAAGCCGCTGCTCGATGTCATCGCCAAGCATCTCGCCACCAAGCCGGAGTTGCAGGTCGTCGACCTGAGCCAGGCCGGCTTCTACGCCGATATCGCCGCCTCGGTCGGCCACGAAATCCTGGACGGCAACTACGACCGGGCCATCCTGTTTTGTGGCACCGGCATCGGCGTCAGCATCTCTGCCAACAAGGTGCCGGGCATTCGCGCCGCGTTGACCCACGATACCTATTCCGCGGAGCGCGCCGCCAAGTCCAACAACGCCCAGATCATCACCATGGGCGCCCGCGTCATCGGTCCCGAACTGGCGAAATCGATCGCCGACGCATGGCTTGCCTCCGAGTTTGATCCGAATGGCCCATCTGCCGCGAACGTGCAGGCCGTCGACAAGCTCGACGCCAAGCGCTGAAAGACGCGGCAAGTCCGCTGATGATCAGTCGGTCAAGGCGGTCCGCATCGCCTCGATCACGGTGACGGCGGACGCAGCGCCCGGATCCATATGGCCAAGCGAACGTTCGCCGAGGCGTGATGCCCGGCCCTTGGTGGCCACCATCGCTTTGGTCGCTTCCGCGCCTGTCTCTGCCGCCTGGGCGGCGGCCTTGAGACTGGCGGCCAGATCCTTGCCTGAGGCCAGCGCTTCGCCCGCCGCTTGCCCCGCCGGCGCCCATGCATCGATCATCGTCTTTTCGCCAGGTTCTGCCTTGCCGCGATCCTGAATGCCCTTGGCCATGGCCTGGAACAGGGCGACCACGTCCGCGTCGTCGAGCGCCGTCTTGCCCTTGACGGCTGCCGCGGCGCGCATGAGCGCGGTCGCATAGAGCGGACCGGAGGAGGCGCCGACCGCATTCAGGAACGACTTTGCCGCCGTGTTCAGCAAGGTGGTCGGATCGGTCGCCGCGGTGTCCAGTCCGGCCACCGCATCGCGCGCAGCGGAAAATCCAAGCTCCATCGCGATGCCGTGGTCGGCGTCACCGATAACCCCGTCAAGCGCGCATAGTCGGTCCCTGTCGGCGGACATGGCGGTTGCGATCGCCGCGAACATCGCGACAAGGCGGGCGGTGTCGATTGTCGTCATGTCTTGGTCCTTGCCACAGAAGTGGGTTTAGCCGGCGCGAAACATGGCGCAGTCGCAGGGGTGGTCCAGCATCGTCTGCAACTCGCCGTCCAGCCGATGCAGCGTGATCGAGGCCCCGGCCATTTCGAGCGAGGTGCAGTAATTGCCGACCCAGCTTGCGTGGATGGACACACCGATCTCATCGAGCCTCTGCTTCACGCGCCGGTTCATGATGTAGAGTTCCATCAGCGGCGTTGAGCCCAGCGAATTGACGAGCACCGCGACCTTGTCGCCGCGCGCCGGCGCCATCTCGTCGAGGATCCTGTCCAGCATCTCGTCGGTGATCTCGTCGGCCTTTTTCAACTTTTCGCGCGCGATGCCGGGCTCGCCGTGGATGCCCATGCCGATCTCCATCTCGTCCGGACCGATCTCGAAATTAGGCCGGCGGGTCTGCGGCAGCGAACAGGGCGACAGCGCCACGCCCATGGTGAAGGTGTGGTCGTTGGCCTTGCCGGCGATGCGCTCGCATTCGTCGAACGACAACATCCGGTCGCAGGCGGCGCCGGCCGCCTTGAAGATGAAGAAATTGCCGGCGACACCGCGCCTCTTGTGCCGCTGGTCGCGCGGTGCCGAGGCAACGTCGTCGGTGCTCAGCACCGTGCGCACCTCGATGTCGTCCATCGCCGCCATCTCGGCCGCCATGTCGAAATTCATCACGTCGCCGGCATAATTGCCGTACATGAACAGCACGCCGGCGCCGCCGCTGACCGCCTTGGCGCATTCGAGGATCGGGTCCGGCGGTGGCGAGGCAAAGACATTTCCGATGGCCGCCGCGTCGGCCAATCCCTTGCCGACGAAGCCGAGAAAGCTTGGCTCATGGCCCGAGCCGCCGCCAATGACGAGGCCCACCTTGCCCTGGCGCGGCCCGTCGCGGGCGACGATGGAGCGTGGGCTACCCTCCACGCTTTTGAGATGGCGGGGATGCGCTGCCAGGATGCCTTCCAGCATCTCGTCGACGGCGCGGTTGCCATCGTTGATGATCTTCTTGGTCTGCACCCGGCATCCTCCCGACTTCGGCATTTTCGCAGATAATACCGGGTGTTACCGGGATTTCCACCCGGCAAGGCGTATTTCGCGCGTTGAGATGTTCCCACCGGCCAGCACCTGGACGCAGGCGCTGGCTGTTTCAACCGCCGAGGCCGTCGCGGATGGCTGAGAAATAGCGATCGGTCCCGACCTGGCCGCCCTTGAGCGCGACCTCCAGTCCGTCGATCGCCTTGACGCGCGAGTGGGCAACGCAAAGCGGGGAACCCGGCGAAGCGGGCAGCGGCATGCGAATTGTCAGGGCATCGACACCCATCTCGCCGAGTGCGTGGCTCGACGTGTCGCCGCCTGCAATGACCACGCGACGCAGGCTCTGTTCCACCGTCAGGTTGCGAAGGATTTCTCCGAGGCCGCGGCCAAGCCTGTGGCGGGCGCCTTCCTCCCGGTCGATTTCGGCGCCCCTGTCGGCAGTGGGGCCAAGCGCGGTGTAGAGGATGACGCTGCGCCCGGCTTGCAGACTGGCACGGCCGCTTGCCGTTACGCGCGCGATCACCTGCTGTGAGGCCTCCGAAACCAGATCGACGGGATCGACCTCGATGCCGTCGAAACCGTCGGTCAGGGCATGCCGGATCTGCCGTTCGGTGGTCGGCGAGCAACTGCCCGACACGACGGCTATCCGCTCGGCTGCGCCCGGTAGCGTGAAGCCATGTCCGGCGCTGACGATGCCATTCGACGCCCATTCGGCCAGCAATGCATACTCGATCCCGGATGAGCCGACGACAAAAGAGCCGCCGGGCTCGCGAACGCGCCAGATCTCCTTGCCGGCCAGAGCCTGCGTTTCCAGATTGTCGATATCGACAAGCACGATAGCGGTGCCGTTTCCGGTCAGGCGATCGAACGCCGCCGACCGCGACGCGGACTGCAACGTCGCAAGATCGATCAGCCCGGAGCTCAGCGCCGTCTGCCGCGACAGATGGATCAGCAGATCGGACTCATCCATTGGCGTCGTCGGGTGACGGCTCATCACCGGGTGGCGATCAATGCGGAAATATTGGTCGCGATAGGCCGCGAACAGATGGCCGAAAGCGGTATAGCGCTTGAGCTGCGGCGCGCCGACCAGCAGCGGCACGCTATCCTGCGCGAACACCGAGCGGCCGACCTCGATGGCTCGGCCGATGCTGCCGATCGTCGGGCTGGAATCGAAGGTCGAGCAGACCTTGTAGTGGCAAATCTCGGCGTTAAGCGTCTTCAGCCAGGCGAAGGCATCGCGCAGATGCGTGTCCATCCATTGCGGCGTCTCACTGCGGCTGGTGCCGGCCAGCCCTATCGCCCGGCAATGGCCAAACCGGGACAGCAGGGCCGCGTCCGGCTGGCGCATGAACAGCACGGTCGGCACGCCACCGAGCTCGAGCGCCTCCATGACATCGGTCGAGCCGGTCAGGTCGTCGCCATAATAGCTGAGAAGCAGGTCCTGCATCGTCTCAGGCTGCCTTGCCGTCGCCGAATTTTTCGATCGACCGCGCCAGTTCGGGATGGTTCAAGGCGAAGTCGGCCAGCGGAATGCCGTCGACCGCCGCTTGCCAGGCTTGCTGCACGGCACGTACGCCGGCGCCCGGTCCGTCCGGATGGCTGACGATGCCGCCGCCGCAGAGATAGAGAAGATCCACGGTCCGGCCGGTTCGTGCATATGTCTCGGGCGCCTGACCGCCCCACTGGCCGGAACCTGCCACCGGTAATGCGCAGTCCCCAGGCGAAAAGATCGGCGTCGTCACCGCCTTGAAGGATTCGACGAAAGAGTCATCCGGCTCCCAGTATTTCGAGGCGATGCCGTTGATCTGGAACTGGTCGACGCCGAGCAGTCGCCAGAATTGCTGCCAGACCTTGAAGTCCATGCCGAGGCCGGGGTGACGGGTGAGGATGTCCCAGCCGTTGCGATGAGCATGCAGCACCAGGCCGGAGCGTTTTCTCAGGAATGCCATGCCGCCAAAGCCGATCGAATTGATGTTGATAACAGCACAATTGCCGCCGGCCTTCGCCACCAGATCGTGGTTGCGCATCATCTCGTCCGGATCGGCGTGCGAAATGCCGAAGGCATACATCACCTTCTTCCCGGTCTTCTGCTCGTGATCGAGGATCAGCGGCATGATTGCCTTCACCCGTTCCGACAGGGGCGAATAGGCCGGGCTCATCAGCTTCTCGTCATCCTTGATGAAGTCGACGCCGGCGGCGATCAGTTCCGCCACCATTGCCGCCGTCTCGTGCGGCCGCAATCCCAGCGCCGGCTTGACGATCGTGCCGATGATCGGGCGGTCAGTCACATTGGTCAGCCGGCGGCTGCCGGCGACACCGAACTGTGGGCCGGGATGTGCCCCGCGATACTCCTCCGGCAATTTCATGTCGACGACGCGAATCCCGGTAAGGCCCTTGATCGAATAGGTGCCGCCGATGGCAATCGTCATCAGCGCCGAAAGGTCGGTGCCGATGGCATCGAACGGAAAGGCGATGTTGACATCGGCGCGCCTGAACGGCCCCTTACCGTCATTGGGAAGCGACGGCCCCTCGGCATCGGGCAGAGGCCGAATCGCCAGCACACGCGCCGCCACCCGGGCCTTCAGTTCCTCGGTCTCGCCGGGCAGCGCTACGAAGGTGCCGGTGGACTGATCGCTGGCGATCTTGGCCGCCAGCGCTTCGATGCTTCCAGGCGTTTCGATGCGGTAGGTGAGGGTGATCATGGTCCGCTGTCTCAAGCCGAGGCGTTCGAAAAAGGTTCACTGGTGTTTCAAATCTGGTATAATGAGTACATAAGTATTGCAAGTCATATCCGGCAGCGGGATCGACAGACGGCAATTCCGGGAATTGTGGCGGCAGTGTTAGATAGGGCCGGGTCAAGGGAGTGATTCGCGGCGATGAACCGTTCGGAACCGATTGTCCGGCGCAAGCTTTCCGATGAGGTCTTCTTGCGGCTGAAGCGCCTGATCACCAGCGGCGAGCTGATGCCAGGCGACGACATGCCCTCGGAGCGCGAGCTGATGGAGCGCTTCGAGGTCGGCCGCCCCGCGATCCGCGAGGCGATGCAGGCGCTGAGCAATATGGGGCTGGTTGCGATCTCGCATGGCGAACGCGCCAAGGTGCTGCAACTCACCGCCAAGTCGATCATCAAGCAGGTCGACGGCGCCGCCAAGATCATCCTGTCGTCATCGAAAGACACGCTGGAGCACCTAAAGACCGCGCGCATCTTCTTCGAGCGCGGTATGGTCAGGGAAGCCGCCGAAAAGGCCACCGCCGAGGATGTGCTGCGGCTGCGGGCCACCGTTGCCGAACAGCGCGGCTTTCGCGGCGATTCCGAAGCCTTCATCTCCGCCGACATGAAGTTCCATACACAGATCGCCGCGATCTCCGGCAACCCGATCTATGTCGCCGTCAGCGAGGCGATGCTCGGCTGGCTGAAGGAATACCACACCGAAATGCTGATCTGGACCGGCAAGGAAAAGTTCACGCTCACCGAGCACGAAGAGATCATAGGCCGCATTGAACTGAAGGATGCGGACGGCGCCGAGAAGGCGATGATCAAGCATCTAGAACGCTCGCGCGCGCTCTACGTGATGAACTCCGAAAAATAACGTCAGTCGATCCGGACGATCTCGTAAGGCGTCATCACGAGATGGCCTCGGCCAAAAGCTGAAATGTCGACCTGCACGTCGTCCGCCGTCAGGTTCGCCAGCCACACGACAGTGTCGCCCGAGGCCGAGCGTCCAGCCAGCGCCAGCACCTTGGTCTCATCGCTCGTCCTTGCCGCCACATGCGCAAGGCCGGCCAGTTCGCAAAGCCCCTTGATGGCTCTGAAGAGCGGCCGGGGCGATCCTTCCGCGACGGGTTCTCCGGATGACGCCAGCACGCCGAACGGTCCGGTGAAGCTGGAGAGCGTGAGCTGTTCCAGCCCAGCGGCTGCGACGCGCGCGGCATAGCCGACCGTCCAAGCCGCCGCGAACTGGCCGGCATGGCGCGGATCGCTGTCGGCCATGGCAATGCGCTGTCCCCCGGGATTGGGTTTGGTCGCTCCGCCATAAGGGTTCTGCCGCATGGCAATCGTCGATGGTCCGATCCGGTAGGGTTTTGCCCCGAAGATTGCCCGTGCCGATTGGGTGATGAAAGGCAGCGCCTCCAGTGACTGCATGACGCTGAGATCGTCGGCGGCATGCACGATCGGGCAAGTGCAGTGGGTGACGAAATCGAGCTGGTCTGCCGGCACGCGCTTGCGGTTGAGTTCGGTGAAATAGCTGAACATGCCGCCGCCGAGGCGGATACCGGGGAATGCCCGCCGCGCTGCCGCATAAACGTCGTCGAGCGGCGGGCATTCCGGCCACGCGCTGCCCGGCGGCGTCGACTGCCGATCGACCGACGGCGACACGGCAATGGCCGAGAGTTTCAGCCCGGCCCGGCGAACCAGGTCGGCGACGCCGGACAGCTCGGCGTCAAGATCGCCAGCGCAGGCAACTATGCATTCGAGGGTTGTTTCGGCTGCGTAGGCAGTTGCGAGCCGGGCGAAAGCGCGCAAGGCATCGAGGCCGTGGCCGCGCGTCGGATCGTAGTGAAACAGCAGCTGTTGTGGGCCGAGTGCCGCCAGCGTGGAGAGGTTCGCCAGCGCCGTCTCGACATCCTCGGGATAGATGATCACGCCGACATCGGGCAGCCTTGCTCCCGCCTCGCCGAGTTCGACTCTGACCGGTTCGCTGGCCACTGCGGCAGCCGGCGCTTTGCCTTCACCTGCGATGCGCAGGCTGATCGTCTGGCGCAGGGGCTGGCCGGCAGGCAGCACATACGGCCACGGCAGCACCAGCGGCCGCACATAGGTCTTGTAGGAGGCGTCCGACCAGTTGCGCTGGTCCTCCATTTCGAAAGTATCGCCTTCCATCCGGCACTCAGCGGTGACACCAGGCCGAATCTGATGGGAGATGGCGCGGATATCCTTGAAAGGCTGCCAGGGGTCGATCAGCTGGGGAAGTTTCGTCGCCACCACGCTGCCGTCTGTGTGCTCGACCATGACCGGGCTACCGGCGAGGTCGGCGATCGGGTGCAGGATACAGAAGCCGCAGCGGTTGGTTTCGAAATCGTTTTCGGGAAGGGCGCTGACGTCGAAGACCAGACGGCCGTCGGCAGAGCCTTTGATGGTGGCGCGGAAGCCGAGCCGGTTTCCATCGGGGGCCAGGCAGCTTGCCGAATAGCTGACCGAAAAAGCGTCGGCACCCTGCTCGATCACCAGGTCCATCAAATTTGGCTCATAGGTGCCCCAGTCGCGGTCACGCACGATATAGGCGATGGCGCGTAGCACTTCGGTGCCGCCATGCCGAATGGTGCGCAGATTGCCGTTGACGAAGTCGGCGCTGAGCGCGCCTGCGCTGAGCCTGACCGGCTCGGCCTCGACCACGCGCGTGCCGTAAAGGAGGAAGGTATCGGCGGTCATTTCACCGAGGCGTCGAGTTGCACCGGTTGCCGGCTCGCGGCCCCAGCATAGGCGGCCTCGACCAGCGCGAACGTCTTGAGATTGTCCGCGCCCGAGGTCGCCGGTTGTACGCCCTTTGCCAGGCAGTCTACCCAGTGCTGCTGGATGGCGACGACGCTTTCCTGGATGTTGTGCCAGGGCCGCGACGCCCAGGCCAGCAGCGGCGGCGAGACGTCGGTGACGGCCGTGCCGCTCTTGCCGGTGACGGTCAGCCGGTATCCCTGCGCCAGCCGGATCGTGCCGTCGCTGCCATCGATCTCGATCAGCGTTTCGGGAAACGGCTCGGTGGCGAGCTTGGTCGCGTAGCTGCAGTCGACCACGGAGGTTGCGCCGCTCTTGTGGTCCATCAGCATGGTCGCCACATCCTCGCCCGCAATGGCGGGATTGATGCGGGCGATTCGTGTCGTGATGGTCGAGACGTCGCCGAGCAGGAAACGGGCGATATCGAGGATATGGATACCGAGGTCCTCGATGATGAAGCGCTTTCCCGTCGCCAGATAGGGCTGACCGGAAAACACGTCATAGGCCGAGCGGAAGGAGATACGCCCGAAGAAGGGTGTGCCGATCTCGCCGCTATCGAGCACGGTCTGCACCGCCTGGATAGGTGACTGCCAGCGAAAATTCTCATGCACCATCAGCGGAACGCCGGCTTCCGCGCATGCCTTGACCATCGCCTTTGCCTCGGCAAGCGTCGGCGCGAACGGCTTCTGGCAGACCACCGGTACGCGGTGGGCGGCCGCCATTTCGACAAGCGGACGATGGCTGGGCGCGGTGGTGGCGATGTCGACGAAATCCAGGCTTTCGCCGGCAAAAAGGTCCGCCGCATCGGTATAGCGCTTCGCAATGCCGAACTGGCCACCGACGATCCGCAACCGTTCCGGGTCACGGTCGCAGATGGCGATGATCGAGGCGCCCGCTATGTCGCGCCAGGCATGCATCTGGTTGACGGCAAAGAAGCCGCAGCCGATCAGCGCTCCCCGCAGTTCCGCCATGCTCAGCCTGCCTTTGCCATCTGCATCAAGGTGACACGTTGCTGAAGCCGGCGCTGTGCCTGGTCGACGACGACGGCGACGATGATGACGAGGCCCTTGATCACCATCTGCCAGAACGAACTCACGCCCATCATCACCAACCCGTCCGAAAGGATGCCGATGACGAAGGCGCCGACGATGGTGCCGCCGATCGTACCGCGGCCGCCCGACATCGAAGTGCCGCCAAGCACCGCCGCCGCAATGGCGTTGAGCTCGAAGCTTTCGCCCGTCGCCGGATGCGAGGCCATCAGCTCGGACGAGATGATCAGGCCGACGATCGCCGCGCAGAAACCGGAGAACATATAGACGAACATCT
>NZ_RZRO01000190.1:0-3436 GCF_003997975.1 Mesorhizobium sp. M7A.F.Ca.US.005.03.1.1 | reverse complement strand
GCCGCCGGGCAAAGGCCAGCATGCGCTGCGTCAAGGACGCTCCCCGTCGCGCGCCGAGCACCGCGTTGTCGAGAAGACGCAGCAATTGTGGATCGTCGGGAAGCCGTTTGCGGAGCAGCTCAAGACTTCCCAGAATCGCCATCAGCAAATTGTTGAAATCGTGGGCGACGCCGCCCGTTAGCTTGCCGACCGCATCCATTTTTTGTGAATGGAAAAGGGCCTCACGGGCCTGATCCAAGGACTCCTGCGCCTTCTTCCGCTCCGTAATGTCGCGTGTGATCTTCGCGAACCCCAGGAGTTCGCCATCCTCGTGCCGAATGGCGTCGATGACCACGTGGGACCAGAACGTAGTTCCGTCTTTGCGTATACGCCAGCCTTCGCGCTCAACTCGCCCTTCACGGGCGGCGATCTCCAGGGCACTTTGCGGACTGCCCCGCTCACGGTCCTCGAGAGTATAGAATTGGGAAAAGTGCCTGCCGATTATTTCATCTGCCGAATAACCCTTGATGCGTTCCGCACCCGCATAATGCGCTGACCCTTGGCGTTGAACAGATGCAACTGGGTGAGGTCCGGCGCCAGGAAAACCTTCTGGCCCGGCATCACGGAAATCCGCTCGCGCAGCAACGCGCTCAAGGTGTTGGTGCCGGCTTTGGCCATGACAAGGGTTTCCGCGCCGGTCGGCTCGACCACTTCGACCACCGCCGGCACGCCGCTGTCTGAGAGCTTGAGATGTTCGGGCCGGATGCCCCAGGCAAGCGCACTTTCGCCCTGTCCCAACGCAGGCAGCGGAAATACCGTGCCGTCGCTGGCGACAAAACCGTCCGTAGTGGTGCGGCCGTCCAGGATGTTCATCGACGGCGAGCCGATGAACTGGGCAACGAACAGATTGGCCGGCCGGTCGTAGAGATCGAGCGGGGCGCCGACCTGTTCGACGATGCCGCCATTCATGACGACGATCTTGTCGGCCATAGTCATGGCTTCGACCTGGTCGTGGGTGACGTAGACGATGGTGGTTCCCAGGCGCTGGTGCAGCGCCTTGATTTCGGCGCGCATCTGCACGCGCAGCTTGGCGTCGAGGTTGGAGAGTGGCTCGTCGAACAGAAAGACCTTCGGGTCGCGCACGATAGCGCGGCCCATGGCGACACGCTGGCGCTGCCCGCCGGAAAGCTGGCGCGGATAACGATCCAGCAAGTCCTGCAGTCCGAGGATCGTCGCGGCACGCGCAATCTTGGCGTCGATCTCGCTTTTATCGATCTTCTTCAGCGTCAGTGCGAAGGCCATGTTCTCACGCACCGTCATGTGCGGGTAGAGCGCATAATTCTGGAAGACCATGGCGATATCGCGCGATTTCGGCGCGACATCGTTGATAACCTTGCCTTCGAGCGCGATCTCGCCGGCGCTGATGTCTTCCAGGCCGGCGATCATCCTGAGCAAGGTCGACTTGCCGCAACCGGACGGGCCAACCAGGATGACGAATTCGCCCGACGCGATGTCGACGGACACGCCGTGGATGACCTTCGCCTTGCCATAGGCCTTATCGACACCTGATATGGTGAGCGCACTCATTGGTATTTTCCTTAGAAAGAGACCTTGTCGCCGCCCTTGAGCTGCAAGATCTGCCGTGCCTCGTCAGGGGTGGCGACCGAAGCGCCAAGCCCTTCGATGATCTGGCGTACCTTGCGCACCTGCTCGGCATTGGATTTCGCCAGTTGGCCCTTGCCGATCCAGAGCGAGTCCTCCAGCCCGACGCGCACATTGCCGCCGAGCGCAATGGCCTGGGTGGCGATCGGCAGCTGGCTGCGGCCGGCGCCCAGCACCGACCAGTGGTAGTCCTGTCCAAACAGCCGGTCGGCGGTGCGCCTCATATGCGCGACATCTTCCGGATGGGTGCCGATGCCGCCCAATATGCCGAACACGCTCTGGACGAAGAACGGCGCCTTGACCAGGCCGCGCTCAACGAAATGGGCGAGCGTGTAGAGGTGGCCGATGTCGTAGCACTCGATCTCGAAACGCGTGCCGTTTTGCGCGCAGGTGCGCAGGATGTGCTCGATGTCGCCAAAGGTGTTGCGGAAGATGCGGTCGCGCGAGCCTTCGAGATAGGGGCGTTCCCAGTCATGCTCGAAGGTCTTGAAGCGCTCCAGCATTGGGTAGAGGCCGAAATTCATCGAGCCCATGTTGAGCGATGCAACTTCCGGCGCAAAGGTCGCCGCCGGCTTGACGCGCTCCTCGACGCTCATTGTCGCGGCGCCGCCTGTGGTGATGTTGATGACGCAGTCCGAGCGTTGCTTGATCACCTTCAGGAAGGGCGCAAACGCCTCGGTCGACTGGTCGGGCCGGCCGTCGGCGGGGTTGCGCGCATGCAGATGGACGATGGCAGCGCCGGCCTCGGCCGCGCCGATCGCGGCATCGGCAATCTCTTGGGCGCTCACCGGCAGATGCGGCGACATGGACGGCGTGTGGATCGAGCCGGTAACCGCGCAGGTGATGATGATCTTGTTCTGGTTCGCCACTTGAAGATTTCCTCGTCTATTTGACCGCAGTCTATTTCACCGCGCCTTGGGTGATGCCGGAGATGAACTGCTTCGACAGCACGATGTAGAGCAGCGTTATCGGCAGCGCCGCCAGAGTGAGCCCGGTGAACAGCACGCCCCAGTCGGTGGTGAATTCACCGACGAAGACGGTGAGGCCCTGCGGCAAGGTTTTGAGCTCGTCCGAGGTGATCAGCACCAGCGGGAAGAAGAAGTCGTTCCAGATCGGCACGGCGTTCTGGATGGCGACGATGACCAGGGCCGGGCGCGCCAACGGCAACATGATCGAGCGCATGATGCGAAATTCGCTGGCGCCGTCCATGCGTGCGGACTCTTCCAGTTCGCGCGGCAAGGTCCGGAGGAAGCCGGTCATGATGAACACCGCTGAGGGAATGCCCATGGCGACATAGACCAGCACCAGGCCGGCATAGCTGTCGACCAGCCCAAGCGAATCCAGCTGGATGAACAGCGGAATGATCGCCAGTTTGAGCGGCACCGTCATGCCGCTGAGGAAAAACATCAGCACCAGCGCGCTCAGCCTGAACTGGTAGCGGGCAATCGCATAGGCGGCCATGGTGCTGAACAGAAGGATGAGGGCGACCGCGGCCATGGTGATGCCGACGGAGTTGGCGAGGTAGCGCACGAAGTTGGTTTCGCTCCACACCCGCTCGGCATTGGCCAGCGAAAAGTGCGCCGGCAGGGCGAAGGGCGAGGAGAAGATCTCGGCATTAGTCTTGAAGGACGACATCGCCATGACGAACAGCGGATAGATCATGATGACGGCGTTGATCGCCAGCATCAGCTGGATGGCGCCATTCTTCAGCAACTCGGCGGGTTGCCCGGTGCGGGCTGTCGCGCTCACAGCTCGATCTCGCGACGGCGCAGGTAGCGAAGCGCGATTGCAGTGA
>NZ_RZRO01000189.1:0-3470 GCF_003997975.1 Mesorhizobium sp. M7A.F.Ca.US.005.03.1.1 | reverse complement strand
ATTTGACAGCGCGCCAAAAGAAGCCTACAAGCAAATCGTCGATATTTGTTTGACTGACTTTTGTTATCCGCGCTTTCGAGCGCGCCTTTGACGAACTTCCCACATCAAAAATCGGGACAAACGACGTTGTGCATCCGCATGGCGTCGAACGAATATTTGCCATGGAAAGGGTTCGTCATGAGCACCGGCACAGTTAAATGGTTCAACGCCACCAAAGGTTTTGGTTTTATTCAGCCTGACGACGGCTCGGCCGACGTTTTTGTCCACATCTCGGCCGTAGAGCGCGCCGGCATGCGTGACATCGTCGAGGGCCAGAAGCTCGGCTACGAGATGGTCCGCGACAACAAGTCGGGCAAGATGTCCGCCGACCAGTTGAAGGCGGCCTGAAAAACGAATTCTGCTCTCCCGGTGACCACGGATGTACTGGCACCGGTGAGTGGCGAATTCGGGCGCATGGCCGCGGCGACCTGAGTTTCCACGGCATATCATGTGCATAAGCAGGGCGTTCCCGTGCGGTGCATCCTTTTGGATGTCATCTGGTTGCGCGACGCTCTCATGGAAGGTCAGGCGGTGCCTGGCCTTTTTCATTTTCCGCGCCTTGCCGCCGAAAGTGCGCTGCGCGCCGGCCTGGACGTGCTAAGGGACGCTCCAGCAATTTGAATTCGCCGCGCGTATTGCTTTGTGCGTGATCCTGACCGAAGACCCGGTCTCGCTCCATCGGCACAGGCTCCTGACAGGAGAAAGATTTGACCACCAGTTCAAAGACAACCGTCGATCAGGCCGTGTCCCTGTTCAGCAAGACGCAAACCCAGTCGATGTCGCTCAACCGCATCAATTCCGAGCGCGACGCCGTCAGCGAGGCACGCGAAGCCAAGACCGCGCGTCTGCGCGAATTGCGCCTGGAGAAGGAGGCCGACGAGATGGCCGCCGCCGCCGCGCTAGCCGCTTTGCCGAAGCGGGCCGGACGACGCTGATGGCCACCAAACGCGTACCGCCAACACCGATCGCCGCCGACGCAACCATTGCCGATATGGTCGAAGGCCTCGACAAGCCGGTCGAATTCGTCCGGCGTGTGCTGGAAAAGCTCGAGCGCTGCAAGCGTGCCCACGGTGATGCCCAGGTTCGCGTCGGCGTGCGCGGCCGCGCCGAATGCCCGAACTACCTGATCGAGTATGTCCGCGAAGACGCCAAGACCCATGAGCGGGTGACGTATCAGGACGCCGCCTACAGCGGCAGCACGCATCGCGAGCTGGCAGCCCATCACATCGAGGCGGTGAAAAACTGGTCGCCCGAGGAAATGAACATCACGGCCGTTTCGGCGCTGATCGGCCGCCTGCGCAATCCGCGCGCCCCATCATCGCGCTTCGCCGACGAGGACTGACATGGCCATAAAATTCTCCTCCAAGGATCAGCCGGCAGCCTCGGGTGCCGCGGCAAAACCGGCCAAGCCGGTTGCCGCGCCGAAAGCTGGCGATGCCACCGAGGCGGCGACCGACCTGTTCAAGTCGCCGGCGGATTCGCCGAAGGGCAAGACGGCCAAGAAGAAATAGCGCCTTGCCGCAAGACGCAGATCACAACCCCGCCGCGCCAGGGCTGTCCGCCCTGGTGGCCGCCGCAAGCGTTTTGTCGTCGCAACAGGGCACCTTCGATTGCCAAAGCTGCGGTGCCTGCTGTTCCTATTCGGCCGAGTGGCCGCGCTTTTCCACCGAAGATGACGCACAGCTCGACCGTATCCCGGAAAAATATGTCGCATCCGACCTGTCAGGCATGCGTTGCGAGGGCGTGCGCTGCTCGGCGCTGTCCGGCGAGATCGGCAAGTCGACCGCTTGCGGCATCTACGACGTGCGGCCGGACGTCTGTCGCGCCTGCATGCCCGGCGACGAGGAGTGTCTGATGGCACGCCAGGCGCTCGGATTACCGGTGTAGCCAATCTCCCGTCGCCTCCGCTTGTGCGCCGACCCGCAGCCCGGTACCTTCCTGGCCGGGTAGGGTGCCGGAGGAACCATCGTGAGCATCGAATTTCTGTTGACGTCCCTGATTGTCGTGGCTTCGCCCGGCACCGGCGTTCTCTACACGCTGAGCGCCGGCCTCTCGCGCGGTGCGCGGGCCAGCGTCATCGCCGCCTTCGGCTGCACGCTCGGCATCATCCCGCACATGGCCGCCGCCATCACTGGCCTGGCGGCGCTGCTGCACACCAGTGCGCTCGCCTTCGAGACGCTGAAATATCTCGGCGTCGCCTACCTGCTCTACATGGCCTGGAACACGCTGAAGGAAAAGGGCGGCCTCAGCGTCGAGCAGGATGTGACGCCGCGCTCGGCCGGCAAGGTGATTGCCACCGGTATCCTCGTCAACGTGCTCAATCCGAAACTGTCGATCTTCTTCTTCGCCTTCCTGCCGCAGTTCGTCAGCACCACCGAGCCCAATGCGCTGTCGAAAATGCTGGAACTGAGTTCCGTCTTCATGCTTTTGACCTTCGTGGTTTTCGTCGGCTACGGCATCTTCGCAGCCTCGATCCGCAGCCATGTCGTCTCGCGGCCAATGGTGTTGACCTGGATGCGCCGGACCTTCGCCGGCGCTTTCGTCATGCTCGGCGCAAAGCTGGCGCTGGCCGATCGGTAGCGGGGAGCGGTTCAGTCTCGCTGATCCGCTCTCCTTTGTTGCGCTATTCCGGGCGAAAAGCGGTTATGCGCTTTCGGGGCATTGCTCGGGGCGCGCTGCCCCTTCACATAACCCATCGCTTCGACGATCCGCCCATCGGCCACACGCATGAGGTTGACGCCGCGCAGCGAATTGCCGTCGGTCATGAAATAGCGCCAGCGGATCGTTGCCCGGTCACCGGCAACGAAGGTTTCCTCGATATCGAAGCGCGTGCCGGCCTGGGTCGCGATCGCCGTCCAAAGCGCGACGCACGCTTCCTTGCCGGCATGGCGGGCGCCGTCCGGCGCCGGCACGGTGTTCTCGATCACGCAATCGTCGGCCACCAGCTCGGCGAGTGCCGAAGGATCATGGCGCTGGAATACGTCGTTGTAGCGCCGCATGATCTCGGCCGTCTGCTGGGACAGACCGTACGCGTTTGCGTCCATGACAAGCTCCTGTGTCATCTTCTTTCTCCTGGCTTCATTGACCTTTGGTGGCTTCGACGAGCGTTGCCTTGAGGGTGATCTGAGACACGCCGCCAAGGGCCCGCGAGACGAGGCAGCCCGCCTTGGCGGACTGTGCAAGGCGCTCGAATTCATCTTCGGCAAGTCCCGCGACCTCTGCCTCGGTTTCGAGTTCGATGCGGGTGATCGTCGGACCGGCAGCGGTTGCGCCAAGATGCACCTTGGCGACGGTGCTGATGCTTGTCGGGACATGATTGGCGTTGCCCAGCATGGCGCTCAGCGCCATCGAGAAGCAGCCTGCATGCGCCGCGGCGATCAGTTCTTCCGGGTTGGTGCCCGGACCGTTCTCGAAACGCGACGGGAAGGAAT
>NZ_RZRO01000188.1:0-3560 GCF_003997975.1 Mesorhizobium sp. M7A.F.Ca.US.005.03.1.1 | reverse complement strand
GCATTGGACGGCATCGAGATGATGGCGATTTCGCGTGGGCTGACGCTCGACCAGATGCGCGACGATCCCGGCATCACCACCATCATCTCGGTCAACTCGCCGCGCCGCTTCGACGAGATGATGGCCGAAGGCCTGATGACCATGGCCGAGTTCGGCCAGTCGGTGGCGGTGACGCCGTTCACGCTGATGGGGGCGATGAGCCCGGTGACGCTGGCCGGGGCGCTGGCGCAGCAGAATGCCGAGGCGCTGTTCGGCGTCGTGCTGACGCAGCTTGTCCGTCCGGGCGCGCCGGTCATGTATGGCGCCTTCACCTCCAATGTCGACATGAAGTCGGGCGCGCCGGCCTTCGGCACGCCTGAGAACACCAAGGCCAACATTGCGTCAGGGCAACTGGCGCGGCGCTACGGGCTGCCCTACCGCACGACGCCGGGCTCGGCCTCCAACGCCGCCGATGCGCAGGGCGCCTATGAGACGCTGATGGCACTGTGGGGCGCGGTGCTCGGCCACGGCAACCTCGTCTACCACGCCGCCGGCTGGCAGGAGGGCGGGCTGACGGCGTCGTTCGAAAAACTCATCATCGATGTCGAGATGATCCAGCATATGATGGAGTTCTTGCGCCCGATCGAAGTCAATGAGGCGGAACTCGCCGTCGAGGCTTTGGGTGCGGTGCCAACCGGTGGGCATTTCTTCGGCGAGCCGCACACGCTGGAGCGCTACGCCACTGCCTTCTACCAGCCGATGCTGTCCAACTGGCAGAATTACGAAGCCTGGCAGGAAGCCGGCGGCCTCGACGCCACGGCACGCGCAACGCGGCTGTGGAAGAAAGCGCTGGAGGACTATGTCGAGCCGGTGATGGATATCGCCGTGCGCGAGGCGCTAGAGGCTTACATGGCCAGGCGCAAGGAAGCGATCGGGCAGGGAGAGCCGTGATCGTTCCCAGCTTGAATCCATTCACCCATTCAACTCACTGATATCAGAGAAAAAATCCATGAAATCGCATGCAAAGGTCGTGGTCATTGGCGGTGGCGTCGTCGGATGCTCCGTGTTGTTCCATCTCGCCCGCCACGGCTGGACCGATGTTGTCCTGCTGGAGCGCGACGAGCTGACCTCAGGCTCGACCTGGCACGCGGCCGGGGGCATGCACACCATCAATGGCGACCCCAACGTCGCCAAGCTGCAGAAATACACGATCAATCTCTACAAGGAGATCGAGGAGCTTTCCGGCCAGGCGACCGGCGTGCATCTGACCGGTGGCGTGCTTCTGGCAGCGACCGAGGCGCGGCTCGACTGGCTGCGCGGCGTCGTCGCCAAGGGCCGCTATCTCGGCATAGAGCTCGAGGAGATCTCGCCCAACGAAGCGGCCGAACTGATGCCGCTGCTCGATCCCAAGCAGTTCGTCGGCGCGGTCAGGAACAAAGAGGACGGCCATCTCGATCCCTCCGGCGTCACCCACGCCTATGCCAAGGCCGCGCGGAAACTTGGGGCGGAAGTGGAGCGTTTCACCAAGGTCGAGGACATCGTGCGGCGCCCTGACGGGCTGTGGCGGGTCATCACCAACAAGGGCGAGGTGGTGGCCGAGCATGTCGTCAACGCCGGCGGCCTGTGGGCGCGCGAGGTCGGCCGCATGGTCGGCCTCGAACTGCCGGTGCTGGCCATGGAGCACATGTACCTGATCACCGAGGATATGCCGGAGGTCGCCGCCTGGAACGCCAAGACCGGCACCGAGATCATCCACACGGTCGACTTCGACGGCGAGCTTTACCTGCGCCAGGAGCGCGGCGGCATGCTGATGGGCACTTACGAAAAGGCCAACAAGCCATGGTCCGAATACCAGACGCCATGGAATTTCGGCCATGAATTGCTGGCGCCCGACATCGACCGCATCGCGCCGTCGCTTGAGGTCGGCTTCCGCCATTTCCCGGCCTTCCAGAACACGGGCATCAAGCAGATCATCAACGGGCCTTTCACCTTCGCGCCCGACGGCAACCCACTGGTCGGGCCGGTGCGTGGCCTGCCGGGCTTCTGGGTCGCCTGCGGTGTCATGGCGGGGTTTTCGCAAGGCGGCGGCGTCGGCCTCGCTTTGTCGAACTGGATGATCGAGGGCGATCCCGGCGCCGACATCTGGGCGATGGATGTCGCGCGCTACGGCGACTGGGCGACGATGGCCTATACCAACGCCAAGGTGCGCGAGAATTATTCCAGGCGCTTTTCGATCCGCTTCCCCAATGAGGAGCTGCCCGCCGGGCGGCCGCTGAAGACGACGCCGGTCTACGACCTGCTGTCGGCCAAGGGTGCGCAATGGGGCGTTGCCTATGGACTGGAAGTGCCGCTGTGGTACGCGCCGGAAGGCGTCAAGGACGAATTCTCCTGGCGCCGCTCGAGCGATTTCACGCAGGTCGCCAAGGAGGTCGCCACAGTTCGCGACGGTGTCGGCCTGTCGGAGATTTCGAGCTTCGCCAAATACAAGGTGACGGGTGAGGGAGCGGCCGCTTGGCTCGACCGGATGCTTGCCTGCAAACTGCCCAAGCCCGGCCGCATGACGCTGGCGCCGATGCTGAAGGAAGACGGCAGACTGATCGGCGATTTCACCCTCGCCAATCTCGGAAGCGAGGGCTGGTTCCTCGCCGGCTCCGGCATCGCCGAGCAATACCATATGCGCTGGTTCGAGAAGCACCTGCCTGACGATGGATCGGTCCGCATCGAGGCGCTGGGCGCGAAGCTCACCGGTCTGTCGATCGCAGGCCCGAAGGCGCGGGATGTGCTGGCAAAGGCGACGCGCTCGGATGTCTCCAATGCGGCCTTTTCCTTCATGGCCATTGGCCGGATGGATATCGGCATGGCGCCGTGCCTGGTCGGCCGTGTGAGCTATACCGGCGATCTCGGCTACGAGATCTGGGTGGCGCAGGAATACCAGCGCGCCGCCTATCAAGCGCTGATGGCGGCGGGCGGGGAATTCGGCATCGGCCTGTTCGGCTCGCGCGCCCTCAATGCGCTGCGGCTGGACAAGAATTACGGCTCATGGGGGCGCGAGTACCGGCCGATCTACGGGCCGCTGGAAGCGGGGCTCGACCGCTTCGTTGCTTACGGCAAGGACGCCGATTTCATAGGCAAGGCCGCGGCGCTGGCCGAGCGCAGGCAGGGCGGCAAATTGCGCCTGCGCGCTTTTATCGTCGATGCCGACGATGCCGATGTCATTGGCGATGAGCCGATCTGGTTCGATGGTGCGGTGCGCGGCTGGGTGACGTCGGGCGGCTATGCGCATCATTCGAAGAAATCCGTCGCCGTCGGCTATGTGCCGAAGGAGATCGCTGATGAGAGCGACGGCTTCGAGATCGAGCTGCTGGGCAAGCGCCATGCGGCGCGCATTCAGGCGGTGCCGCTGTTCGACGCCAATTTCGAACGGATGCGTGCTTGAAGCGCTTCGGCTTCGCCGATGCGCTTCAGATTCCTGTTTTGTGGATGTCGTTGTCCCAAAACCGCTGGGCACTTTTGGGCGACATGCACCAGGCCCGCATCCTCTTTCTGGCGTCAGGCGCTGCGGCGGCTGTCCAGCGCGAAGG
>NZ_RZRO01000187.1:0-3622 GCF_003997975.1 Mesorhizobium sp. M7A.F.Ca.US.005.03.1.1 | reverse complement strand
GCGCTCGACGATCGCCGATGTGCGCGTCAAGGGCGAGCCGGTGGCCAACCAGAACGCCAAGAAATAATCCAATTTTAGGCGGAGCGATCCGCGGACACGCTCTGACGGACGACGCCATATGTTGTATTTCTCGCGCTTCAAGATGATCCTGATCTGGGTGGCCGTGGCCATCACGGTGATCCTCGCCGCGCCCAACCTGTTCTCCGCCAGCACGCTGGCGCAGCTGCCCAACTGGGTGCCGAAGCGGCAGATGACGCTCGGCCTCGACCTGCAGGGTGGTTCGCACATCTTGCTGGAAATGAACCAGAACGATCTGATCAAGGACCGGCTGGAGACGACGCGCGACGAAATCCGCACGCTGCTGCGCGACGCCAAGATTGGCTATACCGGCCTTGCCGGCACCGGGCGGACCCTGCAGGTTCGCATTACCGATCCCGCCCAGATCGATGCCGCCAAGACGGCGCTGAAGACGCTGACCGATCCGGTCGCCGCCGGCCTGTTCACCGGCGGTTCCGTGCAGGAAATGACGCTCGACGATTCCGAGCCCGGCCTGCTCAAGTTCAACGTCACCGATGCCGGCATCAAATACCGCACGTCGACCGCGCTGACGCAGTCGATCGAGGTGGTCGAACGCCGCGTCAACGAACTCGGCACGACCGAACCCATCGTGCAGCGGCAGGGCGACGACCGTATCCTTGTCCAGGTGCCGGGTCTTCAGGACCCGCAAAGGCTGAAGGAAATCCTCGGCCAGACCGCCAAGCTGACCTTCCAGATGGTCGACCAGTCGATGCCGGTGCAGGACGCGCTCAACGGCCGTCCGCCTGCCGGCTCGTCGGTGCTGTATTCGCAGGACGATCCGCCGGTTCCGTATCTGATCGAGAACCGCGTCATCGTCTCGGGCGAAAACCTCGTCGATGCGCAGGCGACCTACAATTCGCAGAACAACGAGCCGGTGGTGTCGTTCCGCTTCGATTCGAAGGGGGCGGCGCGCTTCGGCCAGGCCACGGCGCAAAATGTCGGCAAGCTGTTCGCCATCATCCTCGACAACCAGGTGATTTCGGCGCCGCAGATCCGCGAGCCGATCCTCGGCGGCACCGGCCAAATCTCCGGCAATTTCACCGCCCAGAGCGCCAACGATCTCGCCGTGCTGCTGCGCGCCGGCGCACTGCCGGCGACGTTGACGGTGATCGAAGAACGTACAGTGGGTCCGGGCCTTGGCCAGGATTCGATCCATGCCGGCAAGGTCGCCGGCATCATCGGTTCTATCCTCGTCGTTGCCTTCATGTTCGTCGCCTACGGCTTCCTCGGCTTCCTCGCCAACATCGCGCTGGCGGTGCACGTGGCGATGATCGTCGGCGTGCTCTCGTTGCTTGGCGCGACGCTGACCTTGCCTGGCATCGCCGGTATCGTGCTGACCATCGGCATGGCGGTCGATTCCAACGTGCTGATCTACGAGCGCATCCGCGAGGAGCGGCGCGCCGGCCGCTCGGTCATCCAGGCGATCGATACCGGTTTCACCAAGGCGCTGGCGACCATCGTCGATTCCAACATCACCTCGCTGATCGCCACCGTGGTGCTGTTCTATCTTGGTACCGGTCCGGTGAAGGGCTTTGCCATCACCTATGCCATCGGCATCCTGACGACCGTCTTCACCGCCTTCACCTTCACCCGTCTGCTGGTCTCGATCTGGCTGCGCCGGGCTCGCCCGAAGGAATTGCCGAAGGCGCCGGTGACCTTCGTTCCGCCCGGCACCAAGATCCCCTTCATGGGCATCCGTCGCTGGACGTTCACGCTGTCCAGCGCACTTTCGATCCTGTCGGTGGTGCTGTTCATGACCGTCGGCATCAACTACGGCATCGATTTCAAGGGCGGTTCGCTGATCGAAGTGCAGGCCAAGAGCGGCAATGCCGATCTCGCCGACCTCCGCGCGCGGCTGACCGAACTCAACATCGGTGAAGTCCAGGTGCAGCAGTTCGGTACGCCGAACGACGTGCTGATCCGCGTCGGGACGCAGGATGGTGGCGAAAATGCCGAGCAGACCGTCATCGACAAGGTGCGCGGCGAGCTGCAGGATAATTATGACTTCCGCCGCGTCGAAGTGGTGGGACCGACCGTGTCCGGCGAGCTCGCCAAGCAAGGCACGATCGCCATGCTGATCGCGCTGCTCGGCATCCTGATCTATGTCTGGTTCCGCTTCGAATGGCAGTTCGCGGTCGGCGCCATTGTGGCGACGGTGCACGATGTGGTCATGACGCTCGGCTTCTTCGTCATCTCCGGGCTGGAGTTCAACCAGTCGTCACTGGCGGCGATCCTGACGATCATCGGCTATTCGCTGAACGATACGATCGTGGTCTATGACCGTGTCCGAGAGGATCTGCGAAAATACAAGCGCATGCCGCTGCCGCAACTCCTGAACAACGCCATCAACGAGACGCTGTCGAGAACGACGCTGACCTCGGTGACGACGATCCTGGCGCTGCTGGCGCTGGTTCTGTTCGGTGGCGAGGTGATCCGCTCGTTCACCATGGCCATGCTGTTCGGCGTGATCTTCGGCACCTATTCGTCGATCTTCATCGCCGCACCGCTGCTGATCCTGTTCAAGCTGCGGCCGCAGGCTTCAGCCGACGAGGAGAAGCCGGTCAATGGCGGCAAGGCGGTCGCGACCTGACGCGCCCCCCCGAAGAGGTTTAACGGTGACCAGCAAAGGCATCGTCATCCGCGAGGCGCATTTCCCGGGCCGCGCGCCGATCGAAGCCTACGGCAATGGCGGATTCCGCTTTGCCGACATGTCGCATCGCGGTTCGCTGCTCTGTCTGCCATCCGGCATCCATGGCTGGGAGCCGGTGGATCCCTTGGCGCTGACGGTGGCGGATTTTGACAGGCTGCTGTCCGAGGCCGACAAGATCGAGATCCTGCTGGTCGGCATGGGCAGGGATCTTCGGCCGTTGCCCGCTGCATTGCGGGCCGCGCTGAAGGCCGCCGGCATTGCATCCGACCCGATGTCGACGGGTGCCGCGGTGCGGACCTACAATGTCCTTCTGGCGGAAGAGCGCGCCGTGGCTGCCGCGCTCATTGCCGTCGATTGATATGCCTCGAAGCGCTGAAATCGTCATGGACGCGGTGCGTGCCGCCGACCATGATCGCTATCTGACCGCGCTCTACGCGCCGGACGGCAAGCGCTACGCGCTGTTTTCGCTCTACGCCTTCAACGCGGAGATATCAGGTATTCGCGATCGCATCCATGAGGCGCTACCGGGCGAGGTGCGGCTGCAATGGTGGCGCGATGTCATTGCCGCCGGCGGCGAGGCCGGCGCCGGCCATCCCACTGCCGAAGCCGTGAACGCTACGATAGCGACGTTCGGCCTGCCGAAGCCGGCCTTCGAGAACATGCTCGATGCGCGCATCTTCGACCTCTACGACGACCCGATGCCGTCGCGCACCGATCTGGAAGGCTATTGCGGCGAGACGGCCGCAGCACTCATCCAGCTTGCGGCGATGGTGCTCGACCCCGGCGAGGCGCCGCGCTTTGCCGAACTGGCGGGCAGGGCAGGCTGCGCACAGGCGATGACCGGCCTGCTGCTGCTGTTGCCGCTGCACCGCCAGCGCGGACAATGTTTTGTCC
>NZ_RZRO01000186.1:0-3665 GCF_003997975.1 Mesorhizobium sp. M7A.F.Ca.US.005.03.1.1 | reverse complement strand
GGTCGATGAGGTCGCCGACGGAGGCTATGGCCGGGCCGACGAAGTGTTCGTCGTGCCGGAAGTTTTTCGCGCGAAGGAGTAGTGCAGGGCTAGACCTCGAAGAGGTGCCTTTCACAAATTGAACCCTTGCCGCATCAGCCATCCTTCGTCGCACCGACCCAGTCGGCGGCCACTTCGGCAAACAGCCAGTCGCGGAACGCCTTGATCTTTTTCTGGCGCAGCGCGCCGTCACGGTAGACGACGTAGTAGCGCGAGGCGGATTTCAGCGCGAGATCGAAGGGACGAACCAGCCGCCCCGCAGCGAGGTCGGCCGAGACCAGCGCGCTTCGGCCGAGCAACACGCCTTCGCCATGCACCGCGGCTTCGACGGCGAAGGTGGCGGAATCGAAGCGCACGCCGCGCTTGGGATCGATGCCGTCCACGCCGGCCTGTTGCAGCCATGTTGCCCAGTCGATGCGAAAGGCGTCGTGGATCAGCTTGTGATGCCGGAGATCCCCGGGCTGGCGCAGCGGATGTTCGCCTTGCAGCAGTTCCGGGCTGCAGACCGGGAAGACCTCTTCGTCGGCGAGAAATTCCGCGGTCACGCCGGCATAGCCGCCCTTGCCGTAGCGGATGGCGATATCGATGCCGTCGCTGACGAAATCGGAAAGTACGCCCGAGGTCGACAGCCGCACGTCGATGTCGGCGTTGGCGCGGTGGAAGCGATGCAGCCTCGGCACCAGCCAGCGGCCGGCAAAACCGTCCGATGTGCTGACATTCAGGATGCCTGCCGTGCGGTCGGGCGTGGCGGCGATGGTGGCGGCGGCGATCTGGTCCAGCGCCGTCCTGACTTCCGATGCGTAGGCCGCGCCGACCGACGTCAGGCGCACGGACCTCGTTCCCCGATCGAAAAGCTGGATGCCGAGCCTGTCCTCGATGTTGCGGATGGCGCGGCTGACCGCGCCATGGGTGACGTTGAGCTCACCCGCAGCCTTGGAGAAGCTCAGATGCCTGGCGGCAGCCTCGAAGGCGGGCAGGGCAGTGAGGGGCGGTAGTCTGCGCGGCATGGTCCACCTGTGAGTGTTGCTCACAAATCCTGCACAAAGAGTCGTTTGTCGTCCAGCCCGGAAATGTCCAATCTATAGGGGTAGCAGCAGATATTGATCGGCTTTCCCATCTCGCCGCTGCGCTGAACGACCAGAAACGGTGTGAGCAATCGTCATGCTTGTCCCCTTGCGGACGGCGTCGGCACGCTTGCGCCTACTGAACCACAGGAGACGAACCATGAAACCGATTCTCGAATCCATCAGCGCCGCGACGAGCGGTCTTGCACTCAGAGCCTCTGCAGTCGTCGAGCGCCGCCGCATGCTGCGCCAAGTTTCACGCTTCTCGAACCATCGCTTGCACGACATCGGATTCGAGCGCGACTGGGACGGCTCCATCCTGCGCAATGGGAGGTCGATATGACCAGCACCCTGATCATCGGCGCGACGGGGCTGCTGGGCAGCGAGATGGCGAAGGCCAGCGCCCGCAATGGCGATCGCCTGCACGTTCTGGTTCGTCCGGCAACAGCCGGCGATGAAGAGCGGCTGCATTCGCTGAAGGAACTCGGCGCCAAAATCCACGTCGGCGATCTCGACGACTATGACAGCCTTGTCCGCGCCGCCAGTGCGGTGGACCGCGTCATCAGCTCGGTGCATGTGCATTCGGCCAGCGAGATGACGCTGGTGCGGGCGCTGAGCGATGCCGGCGTTTCCCGCTATGTGCCTTCCGCCGGCTTCGGCCTCGACTTCGCCGCCGCCGCACCGGGCTCGATCCCGCCACTCGACCTCAAGCGAGCAGTGTTCGACGCGATCAAGGAGGCCGATCTGCCCTATACGGTGATCTACACCAATGGCTTCTTTTCGACATGGGTGGCGACGCTGGGCGATCTGATGCGCTTCGGCTCGTCGCCCTTGCCGCCCGAAGAGGTGACACTTTATGGCGACGGCAACGTGCCGGCGACGTTCGTCAGCGAGAAGGACATCGCCGCCGTGACCTTGCGCGCGCTGAACGACCCCAATGCCATCCGCAGCGAGATCCGCATCGCCCGAAACAAGATCACCCAGAACGAAATGATCGATCTGTGGCGCGGGGTGAGCGGCCGCTCGCCGCGCATCGTGCCTCAGAGTGCGGCGGAGCTTGAGGCGATGATCGCGTCAGCCCCCTGGCTCGGACTGCTGCGGGCATTCTGGATACGCGGCGAGACCGCGCTCGAGACGGCCACGCCGGAAGCCGGAGTGCTGTATCCGGAGCTGGCTTTCGAGACCATCGAGAGCGCCTTTGTTGCGATGGCGGACGCCGCTGGGCGATAGGAGCAGGAGCGCGGCGCTGAAGCTGACGTCGTCGGCGCGGCCGATGAATCCGGCTCGCGGCGTGAGCCGCCCGAGAAGGGCTGGTCTCACCCGTGCGGGCCTGTATCATGGTCATGTGAATTCCTGGGAGGAGGCTTGTGCATGCGGCTGAATCGGAATCTCTGTCAGTGGAGGGTTTGGGTCTTCATCGCCGCAATGGCGCTTTGGCCGCACGCGGCGCCGGCCGATAGCCTCACGCCCGAGCGCATCACTGCTGCCCTGTCGAAGCTCGAAGCGCTTGCCGAAGCCGCCGTCGCGGACGGTGCCGTACCCGGGCTCGCCATCGGCGTCGTGCGCGATGACGAGGTGATCTTCCTCAAGGGTTTTGGGCATCGCGAGGCCGGCAAGCCTGAGACCGTCGACGCCGACACGGTGTTCCAGATCGCCTCCCTTTCCAAGCCGGTTTCCGCCACCGTCGTAGCGGCGTTGGTTAGCGACAGGATCGTGTCCTGGGATTCGAAGATCGCCGATCTCGATCCGGCCTTCAGGTTGGCCGATCCTTATCCGGCAAGCCAGCTCACCGTCCGTGACCTGTTTTCGCATCGCAGCGGGCTTCCAGGCACCGCCGGAGACGACCTCGAGGACATTGGCTACGACCGCGTCGAGATCCTGCATCGCCTGCGGTTCGTGCCGCCATCGTCGAGCTTTCGGGCCGGGTATTCTTACAGCAATTTCGGATTGACAGAGGGTGCCGTGGCAGCCGCGACACCGACGGGAAAGCCCTGGGAGCAGGTCGCCGAGGAGAAGCTCTACCGTCCGCTGAGCATGGCCTCCACGAGTTCCCGCCATTCGGACTTCGTCAAGCGAACCAACCGCGCCGCGCTTCACGTCAAGGTCGATGGCGCCTGGGCAGCGAGGATAGAGCGCGATCCGGATGCGCAGGCGCCCGCCGGCGGCGTCAGCTCTACGGCACGTGACCTCTCGCAATGGGTGCGCCTCATCCTCCACAACGGCGTTTATGCCGGCAAGACACTGATTGCCGCCGATGCGCTAAGCCAGACGCATGTTCCGCTGATAGCGCGCGGCAACAATCCCGTCTCCGGCGGCGCATCGTTCTACGGCCTCGGCTGGAATGTCGAATTCGGCCGACACGGCCTGAGCTGGGGCCACGCCGGCGCTTTCAGCGTCGGCGCGCGTACCCTGGTGACAGTCTTCCCAAAGGAGAAGTTGGGCATAGTCATCGTCGCCAACGCCTTTCCGACTGGCCTGCCGGAGGGATTGTCCGACAGCTTCGCCGATCTCGTCTTCGACGGTAAGGTCGAGAAGGACTGGGTCAAGGCGTGGAATGATATC
>NZ_RZRO01000185.1:0-4867 GCF_003997975.1 Mesorhizobium sp. M7A.F.Ca.US.005.03.1.1 | reverse complement strand
TCATGGCGTGCGCTTTGAGATCATGAAAGGCGGAAACACCCAAGTCCAGCGCAAAATCCGCAGGTCCGAAGGCCAGCCTGGCGACATGCGAATGAGCGGCCAACGCCCCCGCCGCTTCCAGCCCCCGCGCCGTCTCGATCAGCGCTATGATCTCGATGTCGCCACCCAAAACCCGAACCACCGCGTCGAGGGTCGCTGCGGACTGCGCTTTCGGCAGGCAGATCCGCCGAAGCCCGAGTGTCCTGAGCGCAGCAAGGTCGGCAGCATACCAGCTGCTGTCTTGGCCATTCACCCGGACGTAGGTGGGGTTCCGCAATGTCAGGGCATGGTGAAGATTGGACCGGGCGCCATCCTTGGCGGCAGGCGCAACAGCGTCCTCAAGATCAATAATGACCGTGTCGGCTCCGGACCGGTCGGCCTTTTCAAAACGCTCTGGCCGATCGGCCGGAACGAACAAAGGCGCGACAGACGTAAAATGCACGTTGCCCTGTGTACACATCAGGCCATACCCCTATCGATATCGGCTTCCATGTGCACCGCGCCGCCCTCGCCTTGTGTCCAGAGGCGCCGACCATCGACGCCGGCCCTGACGGTCAGTGCACGGTCCGCGATCGCCGGAGCTATCCCGCGGTAGCGAAACGTCAGGGGTATAGCGACGCCTTGGGACGCCGCGAGGTTGAGAAGGAGCGTAGCCTGGAGGGGGCCATGGACAACCAGTCCCTCGTAGCCTTCAGCCTCGGTCGCATAAGGCCAGTCGTAGTGTATACGGTGACCATTAAAGGTGATCGCGGAATAGCGGAAGAGCAACGTCGACGAAGGAATGACAGACCACACTTGCGCTGCTGGCCGGATTGTCGTGGGTGCCGCCGGCGAGGTGTTTCGAGACACGCCATTCCCCAATCCCGCGGCTTCCCGGTAGACGATGTCCTGTCGTTCACTCAGGGCGAGACCACGGTCGGAATGGTACGTGTGGCCGACCGCGACGAACCAGAGTTCACCGGATCGGCCTTGCTTGCGCACTATGTCCTGGATCGTAGAGACCTTGCGGACTTTGTCACCAACTCTAAGGTGATCATGCACCTGTAGCTCACCGCCAGCCCACATGCGGCGCGGCAGCGGCACGGGCGGCAAAGACAGATTCTTGGCGGGGTGACCGTCAGCCCCCAACTGTCCCATTCCGGCAATGGCCGGCGACAGGCACCAATGAATGCCCAACGGGGCGGTATCTGCGGGCAGCGGCGCTAGATGGGGTTCAAAAACGGCGCAGAAGCTCTCTACGAGGCGCTCCGAAACAACATCGATGCTTTCGGTCTGACGGCCATGCCATTGCGCCGATAAGTCCTGCTGGGTCGTGTCCACTGGCCCTGACCGTCAGTACGAACGCGGCATCCCGAGCACATGCTCGGAGAGATAGGACAGGATGAGGTTCGTCGAGATCGGGGCAACCTGGTAAAGCCTGGTTTCGCGAAACTTGCGTTCGACGTCATACTCTTCGGCGAACCCGAAGCCGCCATGCGTCTGGATACAGGCGTTGGCGGCTTCGTTGGAAGCATCAGCAGCCAGCATCTTGGCCATGTTCGCTTCAGCGCCGCAGTCCTGGCCGGCCTCATAGAGCCGGGTGGCTTCGCGGACCATGAGTTCGGCTGCACGCATGTTGGCGTAAGCCCTTGCGATGGGAAACTGGACGCCCTGGTTGGCGCCGATGGCCCGGCCGAAGACATTGCGGTCGCATGCGTAGGTAGAAGCCTTGTTGATCAGCCACTTTGCGTCGCCGACACATTCGGCGGCGATCAGGATCCGCTCGGCATTCATCCCGGAGAGGATATACCGGAAGCCCTTGCCCTCCTCACCGATCAGGTTTTCGGCAGGGATTTTCACATTGTCGAAAAAGACCTCTGTCGTGGAATGGTTCATCATCGTCCGGATCGGCCGGATTGAGAGACCCTGCTTGAGCGCTTCCCGCATGTCGAGAATAAACACCGACAGGCCTTCGGTCCGTTTGGCCACCTGATCCTTGGGGGTGGTGCGCGCGAGCAGCAACATGAGGTCGGAATGTTCCGCCCGGCTTGTCCAGATCTTCTGGCCGTTGACCACGTAGTAATCGCCGTCGTTGCGCGCGAAGCTACGGATTGAAGTGGTGTCGGTGCCGCTGGTCGGTTCGGTCACACCGAACGCCTGCAGCCTCAATTGTCCGGAGGCGATTTGCGGAAGATAGCGCTGCTTCTGCGATTCATTGCCGTGGCGCAGCACCGTGCCCATGACATACATCTGTGCATGGCAAGCCGCACCATTGCATCCCGCCCGTTGGATCTCTTCGAGCACGGCGGCCGCGGCCGAAAGCGTCAAGCCCGACCCGCCATATTCCTCGGGGATCAGCGTCGCAAGGTAGCCGGCCTCGGTCAGCGCGTTGACGAAATCCACGGGGTAGGCGCGGTCGGCATCGAGCTTGCGCCAGTATTCGCCCGGAAATCGCTCGCAGAGTCGACGCACGGCGCCGCGGATGTCCTCGTTGTCAAAGTCCTTGAACATCAGGCGCTCCGCGCGGCATGAACCTGGGGACGCGCGTCACCTGCGGTTTCAAACAGACCCAGTGAGCGCACCGGACGGTTATCTGTAAGGCCAAGGATAGCGCCGATCAGGTCGTCGGCACGGGCTGGCGAAGTGCCGCCGGCGACGAGTTGCGTGCGCGCCTTCTGAGACAGCTCGGCTGCCGTCACCGGATTGTCGGGATCGCCCTTGGCGTCGTGTCGGGCGGCGGAAAGGCGCCTGCCGGAAGCCGTCTCGACGATCACCTCGGCGCCCCACGATTCCGGATAGGCGGCGTCGATCGACGGCGCCAGCTCGACCTTGACCTTCTTGCGTTCGCCGACCATCCGTTGCCGTGCATCGGCATCGAAGCTGGCCTGGTCGATGCGGCCGTCCGCAAGCGCTATCGCCACTGTGTGCTGCAGCGAGAATTTGGCACTGTATGGATCTTCGGGAGCCGGCCGGTCGCATACGTCGAGGGCAGCCCGGTAAGCCCCGACATGAACGCTTGCGATGGCTTCCCCGGCGATCTCGTCGTGCATGGCGATCGCGCCGTCGATCGCCGGATGGGTGTGTCTGCAGCACGGCCATGGCTTGATCGAGGTGTTGATCAGTTGCCAGGCCCGCTCAGGCCCTGCCGTGACAGCCTCCGGAATCGGGTCCGGGCACAGACCGGCGTAGAAGCCCCTCTGGCCTTCCAGGATGTTCTGCGCGCCGGTGAATCCTTCCTTGGCCAGGAACGAAGCGAGGACGCCTGACTCCGCCGCCCTGGCGGTGTGGAGATGCTTGCTCATGGCGCCTTCGGCAAGGAACTCCCAAAGACCCGATGACTGGGTGCCCGCATTCCCAAGCGCCCAAACGGTCCTGGTGTCGTCGAGGCCGAGGAGCTCGGCCACGGCAAACGCCGCCCCGAATGGCCCGCAGGTCGAGGTGTTGTGCCAGACCCGGTAATGCTTCTTACCGACGGACATGCCGACCCGGCAGCAAGCCTCGTATCCTGCAAGAACCGCGCGAAGAAACGCTTCACCGCCAAGATCGTGATCATGGGCTACCGCCCAGGCCGCAGGAATGACGACGCTGCCCGGATGGGTCACCGAGTCCCGGTGGAGGTCATCCATCTCCAAGATATGCGCTAGGCCGCCCAGGTAGAACGCCTTGCGGGGGGTATCGGCTTGCGCCAGCGGGGCGACCGCCATCAGCATGCGGGCGGGCTCGGTCGGCAACGCGCCAAGGGCGCAGGCGAGCGTATCCAGGACGAACAGCGATGCCCATTCCAGGTCGCGGTCGGTCACCGGTTTTTCGCGGATCAGCCGGGTCAGGTCGCGGGTCAAGCTCATGGTGCTGCACTTCCTATCCGTTTGGGACCCACTGTATCCGGAGGACCGAACTCCTGCCGCAAAGCCACGTCATGTTCGCCGAGTGAAGGCACACGGCCAAGCACGGGGCGCTTGCCATTGACGGTGACCGGCGGCGCAAACAGCTCGACTTGACCACCGGTGGTCTCCACCGGGACTTTGGTGGCACTGCGATGCACCGCCAGATCAGCCATGGTCGACACACGGCCATAGGCAATTCTGACGTGGTCGAGCAATTCGCATAATGCAGACATGGTGTAGGGGGCCAAGATCGCCTGCACGCATGCATCAAGCGGCTCGCGGTTTTTAATGCGACGCACGTTGCGTTCGAATCTCGGGTCCGTTGCAACCGACGGCTGGCCCAGGACACTGTCGCAGAAGACGACCCATTCGCGTTCGTTCTGGACGGCGATAAGGATTTCCCCATCACTCACCTGAAACAGCCCGTAGGGCGCGATCGAGGGGTGGGCGAGCCCGAGCCGCCGCGGCTCCTTGCCGCCGTAGTGGCGCGCCAGATATGGCACGTTCATGTATTCGGCGAGGGTGTCGAAAAGGGAAAGCTGCAGGTGAGCCCCTTCCCCGGTTCGACTGCGCATGATCAGGGCTTCGAGGATAGCGGCGTAGGCCCCCTGCCCCGTAGCGATATCGGAGATCGATATGCCGACCCGGGTAGGGCCAGAAGTTGCGGACCCAGTGACGCCCGCCAAGCCAGCTTCCGCCTGGATCAGCAGATCGTAGGCTTTCCGTTCGTGGTCGGGTGTTCCGGGTGCGTAGCCGCCGATGTCACAGACGATCAGCCTGGGGAACCGCCGTCTGAGGTCGGCGCTGCCGATGCCCAGCCTGTCGGTTGCGCCAGGCGCAAGGTTCTGGACGAACACGTCGGCGGTGCCGAGCATGGATTCGACCAGCGCAAGATCATCCGGCTGCTTCAGATCGACGGTGCAGGATTGCTTGCCGCGGTTGTTCCAGATGAAGTAGCTTGAGAG
>NZ_RZRO01000184.1:0-5202 GCF_003997975.1 Mesorhizobium sp. M7A.F.Ca.US.005.03.1.1 | reverse complement strand
TGCGTACACCACTCTGGAACTCGGCGGCAAAAGCCCGGTCGTCGTCTTTGCCGACGCCGATCTCGACAGCGCCGCCAATGCGGTGGTCGCCGGCATTTTTGCCGCGACCGGCCAGAGCTGCGTCGCCGGCTCGCGGCTGCTGGTCGAGCGTTCGGTCAAGGATGAATTCCTCGCCCGCCTGAAGCGCAAGGCCGAGGCGATCCGCATCGGCGATCCGCAGGATCCGGCGACCGAAATGGGTCCGCTCGCCACGCTGCGTCAGCGCGACTGGATCGAGAAAGTTGTCGCGGAAAGCGTCGCCGGGGGCGGCACGCTGGTCACCGGCGGCACAAGGCCAGCCGGCAGCGGCTTCTACTATGCGCCGACCATCATCGATGCCGGCGCCAGCGACCTGCCTTGCGTGCGCGAGGAACTGTTCGGGCCAGTGCTCAGCGTGCTTGCCTTCGACACCGAAGCGCAGGCGCTGGCGCTCGCCAACGACACGCCCTTCGGCCTCGCTTCAGGCGTGTTCACCAGCAATCTCGCTAGGGCGCACCGCATGGCGCGCGACATCCGTGCCGGCGTCGTCTGGGTCAACACCTATCGCGTCGTATCGCCGCTCGTTCCCTTCGGCGGCTACGGCCTGTCGGGGCTCGGCCGGGAGGGTGGGCTCGACACCATCAGAGATTACACACGCTCGAAATCCGTCTGGATCAACACCTCGGACGAGCCGATCCCCGATCCCTTCGTCATGCGCTGAGAACCGCGGGACGCAGGTGCACTGAGAAAAACAAAAACAGACCAACAGAGGAGAATGACATGAAACTGATTTTGACCGGCCTGCTGGCCGGGCTACTCACGGCAACCGCCGCCAAGGCCGATGAGATGGCGTTCACCAGCTGGGGCGGCACCACGCAGGAAGCGCAGACCAAATCCTGGGCAGCCCCCTTCGAAGCCAGCTCCGGCATCAAGGTGCTGCAGGACGGACCGACCGACTATGGCAAGCTCAAGGCCATGGTCGACGCCGGCAATGTCACCTGGGATGTCGTCGACGTGGAAATGGATTTCGCCATAAAGGCCGCCAAGGACGGGCTGCTGGAGCCGATCGACTATGCGGTCGTGCCCAAGGCCGATCTTGACCCGCGTTTCAGCAATGAGCATGCCGTCGGCAGCTTCTACTACTCCTTCGTGCTCGCCTGGAACAAGGGCGCCGTCTCGGGCGAACCGACCGGCTGGGCCGACATGTTCGACACCAAGAAGTTTCCCGGAAAGCGGACCTTCTACAAATGGTCGGCGCCGGGCGTCATCGAGATCGCTTTGCTGGCCGACGGCGTGCCGGCGGACAAGCTTTATCCGCTTGATCTCGATCGTGCCTTCAAGAAACTCGACACCATCAAATCCGATATCGTCTGGTGGGGCGGCGGCGCTGAATCACAGCAGCTGATTGCCTCCGGCGAGGCTGCCTTCGGTCAGTTGTGGAACGGGCGTGTCTTCGCCCTCCAGCAGGATGGCACCGACGTCGGCGTCGCCTGGAAGCAGAACCTCACCGCCGCCGACGTGCTCGTCGTGCCGAAGGGCGCCAAGAACAAGGACAGCGCGATGAAGTTCCTCGCCGCCGCCACCAGCCCGACCGGCCAGGCGAAATTCGCCGAGGCAAGCGGCTATGCGCCCATCAACACCAAGGCCAAGGCGGAGATGCCCGCCGATGCCGTCAAGGCCCTGCCTGATGCCCATGTCGACGGCCAGATCAACCTCGACATGAACTACTGGGCCGAGCATCGCGACGAGATCGCCGCGCGCTGGTATGCCTGGCAGACCAAGTAACACCGTTGCAGACCGACGGGGCGCGGCTTGCGCGCCCCGTTTTGAACAGGACCGCTCGATGCAGGGAAGTTCTTTCAGACGCAGCTCGGTTGCCGGCCTGCCAGCCGGCAGCGGCAGCGCCTTGCCGGCCCTGCTTCTGGTTGGCCTGTTCTTCATCGTGCCGGTGGTTGCCCTGCTGCTGCGCAGCGTCACCGATCCCGAACCCGGCTTGCAGAACTACGCGGCGCTGTTCGGCAGCGACACCTATGTGCGGGTGTTCCTCAACACCTTCCTGGTCGCATCGGTCGTCACAGCCGTCACCATCCTGGTGGCTTTCCCTGTTGCCTGGATGCTGGCGATCATGCCGCCGGCCCCGGGCTCGATCGTCTTCGGCATCATCATTCTGTCGATGTGGACGAACCTTCTCACCCGCACCTATGCGTGGATGGTGCTGCTGCAACGCACCGGCGTCATCAACAGGGCGCTGATGGGGTTGGGCATCATCCATGAGCCGCTGCCGCTCATCAACAACCTCGCCGGGGTCACCATCGGCATGGTGTACATCATGCTGCCCTTCATGATTCTGCCGCTGGTCGGCACTTTACGCGCCATCGACCCTATGACGCTGCGCGCGGCCGCCCTTTGCGGCGCAAGCCCGTCCGAGGCCTTCCGCCGCATCCTTTTGCCGCTGTCGCTTCCCGGCATCGCCGCCGGAGGGCTGATGGTCTTCGTCATGTCGCTTGGCTACTTCGTCACGCCTGCCCTGCTTGGCGGCACATCGAACATGATGCTGGCCGAGATGATCGCCCAGACGGTGCAGTCGCTGCTCAACTGGGGGCTTGGAAGTGCGGCCGCCTTCGTCCTGCTTGTCGTCACCATGGCGCTCTACGCGATCCAGCTTCGCCTGGTCGGCGCCAGGCGCGCCGGCGGAGGGCTCTGACATGCTGCTCGACTATGACCGGCTCGGATGGCTGCGCGTGGCACTTGTCGGCTTCACGGCGGCAGTCGCGGCTTTCCTGTTGCTGCCGGTGGTCTTCATCGTGCTCCTGTCGTTCGGCTCGTCGCGCTGGCTCGCCTTCCCGCCGCCCGGCTGGACGCTGAAATGGTACCAGCAGTTGCTGGTTGATCCGACCTGGATCGATGCCGCGCTGACCAGTGTCCGGATTGCCGCCATGGCCGCCATCCTCGCCGTCGTCATCGGCCTGTTCGCCTCCTTCAGCCTGGTCAGGGGTGAGTTTCGCGGACGCCAGGTCCTGCGCGGCTTGCTGTTGATGCCGATGGTGCTGCCGGTCGTCGTGTTCGCCATCGCCATCTACGCCTTCTTCCTGCGCATCGGCCTTGCCGGCACCACGGTCGGCTTCGTCATCGCCCACACCATCCTGGCGCTGCCTTTCGCCATTATCCCGATCACTGCGGCGCTAGAGGGTTTCGACAAATCCATCGAGGACGCGGCCATAGTCTGCGGCGCCAGCCCGCTGCAGGCACGGTTGAGGATCACCTTGCCGTCGATCAGGATCGGCATCTTCTCCGCGGCGATCTTCTCTTTCCTGGCCTCATGGGACGAGGTCGTGGTGGCGATCTTCATGGCAAGCCCGGCCTTGCAGACCTTGCCGGTCAAGATCTGGGGCAGCCTGCGCGCCGACCTCAGCCCGGTCGTCGCCGCCGCCTCCAGCCTGCTTGTCGGCCTGACCTTGTGCCTGATGATCGTGACCGCACTCCTTCGCAGGAAAATGTCAAGATGACCCGGCCATTCCTGTCCATACGCGCGGTGAGAAAGACGTTCGGCGCCTTCGTCGCCGTCCATGACGTCACCATCGATGTGCCCAAGGGGGAGTTCCTGACGTTCCTTGGCCCGTCGGGTTCCGGTAAGTCGACGACACTCTACGCCATCGCCGGTTTCCAGGATCCGAGCTCGGGCGATGTGCTCCTGGAGGACAGGTCGCTGCTTTCGGTGCCGTCGCACAAGCGCAACATCGGCATGGTCTTCCAGCGCTACACGCTATTTCCGCATCTGAGTGTCGCCGAGAATGTCGCCTTTCCGCTGCGCGTGCGCCGCCGACCGGATGGCGAGATCAAGCGCAAGGTCGCCGACATGCTGGCGCTGGTGCGCCTCGAAAACTTCGCCGACCGCCGCCCGGGCGCGCTGTCGGGCGGCCAGCAGCAGCGCGTGGCGCTTGCCCGCGCGCTCGCCTACGACCCGCCGATCCTGCTGATGGACGAGCCGCTGTCGGCGCTCGACAAGAAGCTGCGCCAGGAAATCCAGGCCGAGATCCGCCGCATCCACCGCGAGACCGGCGTCACCATCCTCTATGTCACGCACGACCAGGAGGAGGCGCTGCATCTTTCGGATCGCATCGCTCTGTTCAGGGAAGGCCGCATCGAACAGATCGGTACTGGCGAGGATCTTTACCTCCGGCCGGCGAGCGAGTTCGTCGCCGGCTTCATCGGCAACTCGAATTTCCTGCCGGCTGAGCATTTGCAAACCGCAGATGGCGCATCGACGATCCGCCTGGCCGGCGGCTCGATCGTGACCGGCGTCAAGGCGACAACGTCGTTCGGCCAAGGCCAGAACGTCCGGCTGATGGTGCGCCCGGAAGCCTTCCGCTTGACGCCTACGCCGACAAGCGTGGCACTCGCCGTCGAGATCGTCGATACCGCCTTCTTCGGCGACCGACGGCGAGTAGTGGCACGCACGGCCGGCGGAGATGAGATCGACGTCAGGCCAACCTCTGACGCAGAGGTGGGCGATGGCACCGCCACATCAGGTCAGCGCATCTTTTTCGATCCCGCTTCGGCGTTCCTGTTCCCGGCCTGATGGCCGGGATTGCGCATGTCAAAGCGATTCCGTTGCGGAAAGAAAGTCCGCTTGTGAAAATGCGTGCTTAGAAGCTGTCAGTCCGCTTCAGGCCCCTTATCTGCCAAACAAAGTTGCTTACGGCTTAGCGAGAGGGTCAGACGCCTCTGGCTGGAAAGCTGTTCGGTTGCCATCGCACGCCTGCTGGTCTGCAGTCCGTTAACCACCCCGCCGACCAGTGTCCCTGGCCTGCGCGTTATGCATGCGGCACCTCTACCCCGAGCGCGTGCGGTGGCCGCTCTTGCTGCGATCGGCCGAGGCGTTTATGCAGGTGGAGGATCGACGCGAACAGCTGGACGTCGTGAGACGCCGCGACTGCATCGTCGCTCACCTCGCGCATTTGCTCAAGGACCAGGGCGCACGCGCGACCTCGGAGCTGAGCAGCGTCAACCTACATCTGGTCGAGGATGACATTGGCGTCTTGCATACCTGAATATAATCAGGTTACGGAACATTGTGTGCAAAAAACGCACAAGAAAGTTCTGCTTCTCTTCTTTTTTCGTTCCTACGAGGGAGCCGCCGGTAGCCCTTTCGGACGCTCTTCTGCCGACGATATTGACCGCCCC
>NZ_RZRO01000183.1:0-5256 GCF_003997975.1 Mesorhizobium sp. M7A.F.Ca.US.005.03.1.1 | reverse complement strand
TGCCGACGAATTCATGGCCCGTCACCATCGGCACCGGCACCGTCTTCTGCGCCCACTGGTCCCAATTGTAGATGTGCACGTCGGTGCCGCAGATCGCCGTCTTCTTGATCTTGATCAGCACGTCGTTAGGGCCGATTTCCGGCACCGGCACCTCTTCCATCCAGATGCCTGGTTCGGCGCGAGTTTTGACGAGTGCGCGCATAATGTTGGACATCAGCCAATCACTCCGAGTTCGAGGCCGACCTCACCGAACGCTGCAATTGCCCGATCGATATCGGCTGTCGAATGGGCGGCCGACATCTGCGTCCTGATCCGCGCTTGGCCTTTCGGCACCACCGGGAAGGAAAAGCCGATCACATAGATGCCGCGCTCAAGCAGCATGTCGGCCATCTGCGAAGCCAGCACGGCATCGCCGATCATCACCGGAATGATCGGGTGGTCAGCTCCAGCCAATGTGAAGCCGAGCTTTTCCATACCGGAGCGGAAGCGTTGCGCGTTCTCGTAGAGACTTTCACGCAGCCCGTCGCCCCTCTCGATGATGTTGAACACCTTGAGCGATGCTGCCGCGATCGCTGGCATCAGTGTGTTGGAGAAGAGGTAAGGCCGCGATCGCTGGCGCAGCCAGTCAACCACCGGCCTGCTCGCCGCCGTATAGCCACCCGAGGCACCCCCCAGCGCCTTGCCCAGCGTACCGGTGATGATGTCCACCCTGCCCTCGACACCGCAATATTCCGGCGTGCCACGGCCATGCTCACCGACGAAGCCGACAGCGTGGCTGTCGTCCACCATCACCATTGCATCATATTTTTCCGCGAGGTCGCAGACGCCCGCCAAATTCGCGATGATGCCGTCCATCGAGAAGACGCCGTCAGTGGCGATGAGCTTGAAGCGGCTGCCTTCAGCCTTTTTCAGTTCTTCCTCGAGGCTCTCCATGTTGTTGTTGGTGTAGCGGAAGCGTTTCGCTTTGGAGAGCCGCACGCCGTCGATGATCGAGGCATGGTTGAGCGCGTCGGAGATGATCGCATCCTCTTCCGAAAGCAGCGTCTCGAACAGGCCGCCATTGGCGTCGAAGCAGGAACCATAGAGGATCGTGTCTTCCATGCCGAGGAAGCTCGATATCTTTGCCTCGAGCTGCTTGTGTTCCTCTTGTGTGCCGCAGATGAATCGCACCGACGCCATGCCATAGCCGTATCGGTCGAGCGCGGCCTTCGCCGCCTCACGCAGCTCTTCGCTGTCGGCGAGGCCGAGATAGTTGTTGGCACAGAAATTGAGCAGCTTGCGGCCGCCAACCTCGATCTCGGACGACTGGGACGAGGTGATGACGCGCTCGCGTTTGTACAGGCCCTCCGTCTCGATCTGCGAAAGCAGCTCGCGAACGTGGTCGTTGAGAGACGGTGCCATCCTGCCTTCGCTTCCACTGATGATCTTCGCAGCCTTGCTCATACGATTTCTCCCCTGTGCACGCATAACATACGCTCGAAGTAGCTTGGATCGTGCGCTTTGAGGATTGCAGCCTCCCGAGGCTGGTACAGATCCCACAGACGCGATAGCCAAAAGCGAAATGCTCCAGCGCGTTGCATCGCGGGAAGCAATATGCGTTCGGCTGGTGTAAGCGCTCGAACGGACCCATAAGCGCCTAAGAAAGCGGCTGCTCGCTCACTGTCTTGGCGGCCGGTGCAGTCATCGACACACCAGTCGTTGAGGCACACAGCAATATCGAAAAGGAAGGCGTCGCATCCGGCGAAGTAGAAATCAAAGACGCCGGTCAGATGACTGCCGGCAAACAACACATTGTCACGAAAGAGATCGGCGTGCACCGGCCCCCTGGGGAGTTGTTCGTAGGTGGGAGACACAGCAATTTGGTTCTGAAAGGTAAGCTCGCTGGTGAGCCGCGACCGTTGTCCATCGGACACGTATTGGCCGACCACCGGCACCACCTCGTTCCACCACTCGAGACCTCGCGGATTGACCTGGTGTCGTGGGTAATCGGTCCCGGCCACGTGTATTCGCGCCAGGATCTCCCCGATAGAGCGACAATGTGACACTGTCGGTGCTGTCACGCTTTCGCCAGGAAGCCTGTTGACGACCACAGCAGGCCGGCCTTTCAGCGAGTGAAGGATTTCGGCACTCGCGTTGGCAACCGGATTCGGGACCGGCATTCGCCGCGCCGCAAGGTGTTTTATGAGATGAAGGTAGAAAGGCAATTGTTCGAATGTGAGGCGCTCAAACAAGGTGAGCACATACTCTCCGGTTTCGGTATCTACGAAGTAGTTCGTGTTCTCAATTCCGGTCGTAATGCCCCGAACAGAACGCGGCCAGCCCAGACCCAGCGCCCCAAAGAGCGCTGCGACTTCGTCGACTGATAGCTCCGTATATACAGCCATGGCGGAAATAGCGGTCTCCGATTGTTCAAACAGTTCTTCAGCGGGCCGCAGCCTGCAAAATTTCGGCGACGTGGGTCTTTACGGTCTGTGTATCGGCGGGAAGGACCTTAAATCGTCTCGGCAAGTCTTCTATTCCATCGAACCGTTTTGGACGACATGGCTCGTGGCCCAAAGCCTCCCTGATGGTCTCCGCGAATTTGACCGGCAGGGCCGTCTCGAGCACGATCATCGGCATCTCCAGAACGGAGTGCCTGCGAGCGACCGTGATGCCGTCAGCTGTGTGTGGGTCGACCAGCGTGTTGAAGCGGCGCCAAGTGTCACGGATCGTTTCCAACCGGTCGGCGTGCGTGCTCTTGCCGCTGCAGAAGCCAAAACGAGCGGCCACCTGCGCGAAGGCGGAATCGCCACTGAGATCGAACTGTCCTCGTCGCCTGAGTTGGTCGTCGAACATTGATTTCGTCCGGCCCGCATCGCGACCGAGCAGTTCAAAGACGAAACGCTCAAGATTGGAGGCCTTGGAAATGTCCATCGATGGGCTTGATGTTTCATACGTGTCCGCGCGGCCCCGCAAGCGATACACGCCGGTGCGGAAAAACTCATCGAGCACATCGTTCTCGTTGGTTGCAACGACGAGACGGGATATGGGAAGCCCCATCATGCGCGCAACGTGACCAGCACAGATGTTTCCGAAGTTCCCCGAAGGAACGGTGAAGTCGACCTCTGATGTGTTCCCCGCGTTGACCTGGAAGTAGGCGGAGAAGTAGTAGACGACCTGAGCCACCAGCCTGGCCCAGTTGATCGAATTGACGGCGCCTATCCGGTGGCGCCTCTTGAAGTCACCATCGCCGGACACGGCTTTCACGATGTCCTGGCAATCGTCAAAGACCCCTTCGATGGCGATGTTATGGATGTTTTCGTCCTGCAGGCTGAACATCTGAGCTTGCTGAAAGGTGCTCATGCGTCCGTGCGGCGACATCATGAAGACCCGCACCCCCTTCTTGCCGCGCATGGCATATTCCGCCGCGCTGCCCGTGTCGCCACTGGTCGCCCCGAGGATGTTCAGTTCCTCACCCCGCCGCGCCAGTTCATACTCTAGGAGATTGCCAAGCAACTGCATCGCCATGTCCTTGAACGCCATCGTGGGGCCGTTGGACAGTTCCGCCACGTGGAGACACGTTTCAAGCGCGCGCACCGGCACGATCCTGGTCGTCCCGAAAACCTCGGGCGTATAGGTCTTCGCGCAGATGGTCTTAAGATCGGCGGGCGGAATATCGTCGATGTAGAGCGACAGGATCTCGAAGGCGAGGTCCGGATAGGACAGCCTCCGCCACCGATCCAGCATGGCGTCATCCACGAGCGGGTACGTCTCGGGCACATAGAGCCCGCCATCCGGCGCCAGACCTTCAAGCAGTATCTCGCAAAACTTCCTGCGTTGGGGGTGGCCTCGCGTCGAGATGTAGTGCATGTGATGCTCCTCCTTGTCGGCGCGCTCGTTCAGCCGGGGCCGCAGCGCTGCATGGTCAATGGGCCGCCCAGCTTCAGCCGTCAGCGTCTGGCCTGCCACCATGCGATCTTGTCCTGCAGGCCATAGCGGCGATTGTTGGTGGGCGTCAGGCCTGACTTCCGGCTGATCTTCAGATAGCGGCGATGTCCAGCTTCGAGCCGTCGACCAGACGCGACAGGCGGAGCGGTGTAGGATCGACGCAAGGCGTGTCGTCTACGACAAGCTGTGCGGCCAGATAACCAAGCCCCGGGCCCAAACCGAAGCCGTGGCCCGAGCAGCCCGCCGCGAGGAAGAGGCCTTTTACCCCGTCCACCTGCGACACCACGGGCACTGCGTCCGGCGTGCAATCGACGAAGCCGCCCCAGGCACTATCGATCTCTATATCGCCGAGTTGGGGGAAGGTCTTCCGGACACTCTCCACCACTTGGCTTACCAGCCATTTTAAGGGTGGAGGGTCCAGCACCCGATTCTGTTCGAAGATCCGATCGTCGTTGGTCAGCAGCGCCGGCATTGAATCCGGCCCCGAAAGGAACGATTGGCCGATGCCGAGCCTGACGTTCTTTAGGCGACGCAAGAATTGCGGCATGAATTCCCGGCTATACCGGATAGCCTGGGGCGTGATTTCGAGGTTCGCCTTGCCACTGATCGCAAGCGTATAGCTGCCGTCCAGTCGGCGCGTGATCGTGCAGTAGGGTGTGGAGATCGCCTCGCCTATGTTGATTGTGGGGGTGGAACGCAGCGCGGTCTGCCGGATGCTCGCTTGGGGGAAACTGATCCCGAGCGGCCTAAGGAAGCGCGAGGACCAGGCGCCAGCGGCGCACAGCACCGCGCTGGTTCTGATGTAGCCCTTCTCCGTGTGCACGCCCGCAATCTTGCCATTGGCCAAGTCGAGCGCCCGCGCGGCGCATTCCTGGTGGATGGTGGCGCCCAGAGCTCTGGCCCCCTCGGCGATAGCCGGTGCGGCAAGCGCAGGCTCGGCCTTGCCATCCCGGCCCGAATAGGTCCCGCCGACCCATTTGTCGCGCGCTTCGGGGACGCGCTCGGCCACCTCCGCCCGGCTCAGCATGCGGGTGTCGACCTCGTACTCCCTGGCGACCTCGCGCCACCTTTCCCAACCGGCGAGCACAGCCTCGTCGTGAGTCGCAGAGACCAGACCGCAGCGTCGAAATCCAAGATCGCGATTGATATCGCGCGTCAGCTCGTCCCATAGTCGCATGGAGATCACCGAGAGCGCCAGTTCGCGCCGATCGCGGTTCTGCTGGCGGCACCAACCCCAGTTTCGGCTCGATTGTTCACAGGCGACGTGGCCCTTCTCGAGCAGAGCCACAGAGAGGCCACGCTTCGCCAGGAAATAGGCGGCCGTAGACC
>NZ_RZRO01000182.1:0-5577 GCF_003997975.1 Mesorhizobium sp. M7A.F.Ca.US.005.03.1.1 | reverse complement strand
GCGCCGGACCGGGAGGGCACCGTCTGCAGGCCGGGGCAGGCCGGACGGGATTCTTGGTGCGCGACGGATCAAACCATCGCGACGAATTGTCTCTTCAAAGCAGCGTCAGTTGCACCTGGTCTTTCCCGGCGGCAACGAACTGATCGGTCCGCAGCGTGCGCCGTTCGGCATTGAGACCAAGCCGCTTGGCTGTGATCTCGAAGCGCCGGCCGATCTGCCAGGCATAGGGACCGGCGCCCTTCATGCGCTTGCCCCATTCCGAATCGTAGTCCTTGCCGTCACGCATGGAGCGGACCAGCGACATCACATGGCGGTAACGGTCGGGATAATGGCGCAGCAGCCAGTCCTTGAAGATCGGGCTGACCTCCAGCGGCAGCCGCAGGATCACATAACCCGCCTCGCGCGCGCCGGCCGCACGTGCCGAATCGAGGATGCGTTCCATCTCCGGATCGGTCAGGCCCGGAATGATCGGCGCCACCATGACCGACGCCGGAATGCCGGCATCCGAAAGCTGCCGGATCGCTTCCAGCCGCTTGGTCGGTGTCGACGCGCGCGGCTCCATGGTGCGCGCCAGCATGCGGTCGAGCGTCGTCACCGACAGCGCCACCTTGGCTAGCCCGCGTTCGGCCATGCGCGACAGGATATCGATATCGCGCGTCACCAGGGCGGACTTTGTCACGATGCCGACCGGATGGCCGCGCGCTTCCAGCACTTCGAGGATTTCGCGCATGATCCGGTATTGCTTCTCGATCGGCTGGTAGGGGTCGGTGTTGGTGCCGATGGCGATGGTGCGCGGCTGATAGCTGTCCTTCGAAAGCTCCTTGTCGAGCAAGCGCGCCGCATCAGGTTTGGCGAACAGCTTCGATTCGAAATCCAGACCCGGCGACAGGCCCATGAACGCGTGCGTCGGGCGGGCAAAGCAATAGACGCAGCCATGCTCGCAGCCGCGATAAGGGTTGATGGAACGGTCGAAGGAAATGTCGGGCGATTCGTTGCGGGTGATGATGGTGCGCGGCTTCTCGACCTGCACTTCGGTCTTGAAGGGGGGCAGTTCTTCCAGCGAATTCCAGCCATCGTCGAACACGTGCCGGCTGACTGGCTCGAATCGGCCGGACGGGTTGATGCCGGCCGACCTGCCGCGGTTGCGGTCCGGGCGGACACGCATGCCGCTCTGCTCGACCATCGCATTGGCCATCTCGGCTCTTCCTGCTCCGAAAGCTGCAATGTCGGCGCGCACGATCTGTTCCATTTTCGCCCGCTCCCAGGGACTGTCCGTGTTGTGTCGAATCGCTCTGTTCATGAAATTATTCCTATTTCATCGACGAGAACAAAGCAAGAACTTTCTATGTGCGATGCAAAACTGGCGCTGTGCGGCGCTTTCCGCTATTCGGCTAAGGATGCTCAGTGTTCTCATCGAAACCCGCAATGACGAGGAGGGCCTCGCCCGCACGCTCGCCTCGCTGATTGGCGGCGCGGTCGAAGGCGTGGTGCGTGAAGTTATCGTCTGCGACACAGGCTCCACCGACCAGACGCATCGTGTGGCCGAGCATGCCGGCTGTCAGTACGTGACCGGCGGTGTCGCTGCCGGCATCCGCCAGGCCAAGGGGGATTGGTTGCTGCTCCTGGAACCGGGCGCGCGGTTGGTGGAGGGCTGGATCGATGAGGTTGTCGCGCATACGGCCAGGCAGACCATGGCGGCACGGTTTTCGCGCACGCGGGCCAGCCGCACGCCATTCCTGGCACGGGTCTTTTCGGGAAACCGCGCCCTGGCCGACGGATTGCTGATCAGCAAGCGTCAGGCGGCGGCCGCGGCCAAGAGTGCCGGCAGTGCTGAGGCCATCGCCCGCGGCCTCGCAACGAAGCGGCTCGACGCCGAGATCTGGATGGCGCCCGCCAAGCAGGAACGCCGCTCCTCGACATGATTTTTTGCAGCTGCTCAGGCCATTGTGCATTGCACAAAATCTGACGCGGGGTTAGCTTCCGTTCAAGCGGGAATTGGGTTTGGGACATGCCGAGTGGCGAGCACCGATGCGGCATCGGTGGTGCTCTCATAGCCGAGGACCCAATGAAGCTTTCAACCCCCGACACATCCGGCGCGGCCAGTCTCGAGGCTATTGCGCGCGACGGCAGTCTGTTGCGACGCATCGCGGTGCGCATTCCGACCTATCTCAAGGACCTGCGCGAAAACCCCGCCTGGCTGCCGATGTTCGTGCTGGCGCGCACAATGCCTGGACGCCGCATGCATTGGCTGGGCGCAAAACGCGCCCGCCCGGTCGCCAATGCCGGGGATACGATGTTTGCCGGTGTCGAACGGGGAGCGGTCGTCGATGCGTTGCGCTCCGACGGGCTGTTCTCAGGCTTGGTCCTGCCGCCTGATATCCATGAAGAGATCGCCGACTTCGCCGGGCGCACGCCTTGCTTCGGCAATTTCGACCGCCGTCTCGAATTCATGCCGGGGGAACATGCCGAGGCCGAGAAACGCCTTGGCCGCTCGCTGCTCAGCGGGCATTTTTTCGAGCGCATCCTCGACTGCCCGGCGGCGCTTGCCATCCAGCGCGATCCGCTGCTTCTGGATATTGCCGCGCACTATCTCGGCGGCCAGGCAAAACTGATCACGACGCGCGTCTGGTGGAGTTTTCCAACCGGTGCCGCTTCGGATGCCGACAAGAACCTCGCCTCGCTCGGCAAGTATCATTTCGACCTCGATGATTGGCGCATGCTGAAATTCTTCTTCTACCTCAAGCCGGTCGACACCGACACCGGTCCGCATGTCTATGTCAGGGGCAGCCACAAGCGCCGCAGCCTCAAGCACCAGCTCACGCTTCTGGTTGGCCACCCCGCGCAACAGGTCCTGGATGTCTATGGCGAGCAGAGCCCGGTGACGCTGACCGGCGAGGCCGGTCTCGGTTTCGTCGAGGACCCTTTTGGCTTCCATATGGGCACCGTGCCGGCACGCACGCCGCGACTGATGATGGAAGTCGGCTTCGGCGTCTCGCCGCCGTCGCGCCGGCGGTTTCATGGCGAGCCGGTCATCCGCTGAGAGCGACGCTTGCCTCGGCTTTACGGAGCTGATTTGCCGCGCCGCAAATGCTCGTCCAGGCGCGGCATGATCTCGACGAAGTTGCACGGCATATGCCGGTAGTCGAGCTGTGCCTTCAGGATGCCGTCCCACGCGTCCTTGCAGGCGCCTGGCGAACCCGGCAGCACGAAGACGAAGGTGGCGTTGACGATGCCGCCGGTCGCCCGGCTCTGGATCGTCGAGGTGCCGATCTTGTCGTAGGAGATCCGGTGGAACACTTCCGAAAAGCCATCCATGCGCTTTTCGAAGATCGGCTCCAGCGCGTCCGGCGTCACGTCACGGCCGGTGAAACCGGTGCCGCCGGTGGTGATGACGACATCGATATTCTTGTCCCGCGACCACGCCAGAACCGTGTCGCGGATTTTTTCCCGATCGTCGGTGACGATATCGCGGGCCGCCAGCATATGGCCGGCCTCGGTGATGCGGTCGGCCAGCGTCTGGCCGGATTTGTCGTCGGCGAGGCTGCGCGTATCTGAAACGGTCAGCACCGCGATGCGCACGGGAATGAAGGAGCGGCTCTCGTCAATTCTGGCCATCCGATCCCTCCGATGCGATGCTGCGCGTCGCCGCGACGAACCAGTCGGGCTGGCGGCCGCGGATTTCGGCGGCGGCGCGCTTGGCGACATTGCCGGTCTCGAACAGGCCGAAGCAGGTGGCGCCGGACCCGGACATCCGTGAAAAACCCGATCCGGCCTTGTTCAGCCAGGAAAGCGCCCTGCCGATAGCCGGCTGCATCGCCAGCGCGGCGGGCTCGAGATCGTTGCGGGTGATCTCCAGCCAGTTGCGCAGGCTATGAAAATCGATGCTGCGCGGCAGCGGCGGCAAGGCCTCATTGTCGCGCCGGGAAAGCGCCGCAAAGACGTCCGCCGTCGAGACCGGGGTGCCCGGATTGACCAGCACCAGGCCAAGCGCCGAAAAATCCGGCACCATCGACAGTTCATCTCCGATGCCGCGCGCGACCAGCGGCTTTGCCGCCAGGCACATCGGCACATCGGCGCCGAGCGAAATGCCGATCCGCGCCAGCTCTGCGCCGTCTATATCCAGGCCCCATGTCTCCACCAGCCCGCGCAGCACGGTCGCCGCGTCGCTCGAACCGCCGCCGACGCCGGAGGCGACCGGCAGGTTCTTTTCCAGCCGGATAGCGACCGGCGGTGTTCTCTCGTGCCCGACCGCCTGTCGCAGGGCATCGCGCGCCCTAGGCACCAGATTGCTGGCGTCGAGAGGAACAGCCGGGGCGTAGCGGCCGGACACGGTAAATTCATCGCTATCGGCAGGCGCAATTTCGACCCTGTCGCCAAACCGCGTGAACACCGCCAGGCTTTCGATCAGATGATAGCCGTCAGGTCGCCTGCCGGTGACATGCAGCGCAAGATTGATCTTGGCGTGCGCGTGCCAGCTACGCGACCCGATGTCGGTGTCCACAATGGTCTGCGAAATGGTGCTCAGTCCTTGGCCAGCCGGTACTCGCCGGTCTTCGGATCCTTGACCAAAGTGCCCATCGCGCCGTTGGCCGTCTGCTTTTCGGTACGCCGCACCTTGGCGGTCACGCGTTCGGCTTCCCTAATGAAGGTGCGGTAGCCGAAATAGGCGGCGACGCCAACGACGGCGAAGAAAATGATCTGCGGCATGCCAAAACTCCTCCCACGCTGGGCCGGCGAAGGCGGCCGGTCGGGTCGGTTAAGCTCTCATGCTAGACGCTTTTGCCGGGTTTTCAAAGCCCGAAGCGAGACCACAATGCGCGCTCTTCCGCCGCATCGACCACGCCGCTGGCGGCGGCGGCTGCGATATCGGGCGCTGAAAAGCCCTTGCTTGAGCCAAACAGGCCGAAGCGGCTGAGGAAACCGCGCGGTGTCGTGATCAGCCTGAGCTGGGTTTTCGCCCCGAAACGGGTCTTGAGCACCGTGCGCATGTCGCCGAGCGCATCGACCAGGCCGAGTTCAAGGCCCTTGATGCCGGTCCAGAACAGGCCTGTGAACAGGTCCGGGTCGTCTTTCAGTTTCGCGCCGCGCCGCTCCTTGACGAGGTCGATGAACGTGCCGTGCACCTCGAGCTGCAGCGCCTTCAGCCGCTCGACATCTTCCTTTTTCTCGGGCTTGAACGGGTCGAGCACCGCCTTGTTCTGGCCGGCGGTGTGGACGCGTCGCTCGATGCCGATCTTCTTCATCAGTTCCGGGAAGCCGAACGAAGCCGAGACCACGCCGATCGACCCGACGATGGAGGATGGGTCGGCGAAGATCTCATCACCGGCAACCGCGATCATGTAGCCACCCGACGCCGCCACGTCTTCGACGAAGACCAGTACCTTTCTGTTCTTTTCCGTGGCCAGGTCACGGATGCGCTTGAAGATCAGCCGCGACTGCACCGGCGAGCCGCCGGGCGAATTGATCGAGATGGCGACTGCCGGGGCGTCGTAGGAAAACGCCTTCTCGATGAGGCCAGCGGTGGAGGCCAGCGACAGGCTCGGCCGGAACTGGCCACCGCCTGCCATGATGGTGCCG
>NZ_RZRO01000181.1:0-5587 GCF_003997975.1 Mesorhizobium sp. M7A.F.Ca.US.005.03.1.1 | reverse complement strand
GCAACTGGCTCGACCGGATCGACAGGTTCGACCGGCTCTACTGGGGCAACAGGTTCGACCGGATCGACCGGAGCAACCGGCTCGACCGGCGCCACAGGAGCAACCGGTGATACTGGAGCAACAGGCTCTACTGGGGCAACAGGTTCGACCGGATCGACCGGAGCAACCGGCGCCACAGGTGCAACCGGTGATACCGGAGCAACTGGCTCGACCGGATCGACAGGTTCGACCGGCTCTACAGGTTCGACCGGTTCGACTGGAGCAACAGGCTCTACAGGTTCGACTGGCTCAACCGGAGCCACCGGTTCGACAGGTCCGACAGGTGCGACTGGCTCGGGCGGCGGGACCGGTGACCGCGACCATGGCAACAACGGTGGCGGCAACGATCCTGATGGAAGCGACAGCAGCAACCCAGGCAAGGGGCATGGCAATGACGGGTCCGACAACGATGGTTCGCCAGGTAACGGCAACCACGCCAAGGTCTCGGCCGATACGATCGGACTCAAGGACTCCAAGCAGTTCTTGCAATCGGGCCCGGCCGCCAGCAGCGACACCGATAGCCAAGCCTCGTTCCGGCAGCTCGTTGGCCTGGCTGGGGGTTCGGTGACGAGCGATCTCTTGAACGTTCTCAATACGATCAAGGGCCTTAGTCCGAACCAGAACAAGACATCCGGTGCAACGTCCGACTTGACTTCTGACAAGGGCAAGCAAGGCGCCGGATACACTAACACCGACGACACGCTGAAGAAGGCAATGAAGGATATTCTGAAACCTAATGACTGAGTCCAGGTTGAAGAAAGAACGCGCGGCCCTTGCGGGAACGCAAGTGCCGCGCGTTCACCATTTCCAGGCGGGCAAAGGGCCCGTGCGGCTGGCCTATTTGGAATATAGTGCGTTTTGTCAGCAGTCCCGGCTGGGCCGGCTTGCCCGGAGCATCCTTGAACCCTCGCTTGTGGGCCGGAGGGGAAGTGCATGGTGAGCATACCTCTGAACGCCGATGCACGGCCAACCTCGATCCGCGTGGACGCGGAGGCGACGGGCAAGGTTGGCAGCCAGAGCGAGGCGGGGAGGGCACCCGGCGGACCCGCCGAGTTCGACCGGATTGCCCCGCGCCTCAAGGCGGTGCTACGGGTCGCCCGCTACCATGGCGTCGAACTCGACCCGAACGAGTTCAAGGTGGCGAGCGCAAGCCCGGTTCCAAACGCGACCGATCTCTCGCAATGGGCCCAGAACGGCGGCATGTGGTCGCGTGCGCTCCGCATCCGCTGGTCGCATCTTCTGCGCTTCGAGCACACGGGACCGGTCGTCCTGCTGTTCAATGACGGTGGCGCAGGTCTCCTCACCGGGGCCAGTCCAGAGCGGAATGTCGTCTTCCTCAAAAGTGCGGATGCGCCCGAGGATGCCGAAGCCATCGCCATCGACGAGTTGCGGCTGTCGCAGGTGTGGGCGGGTGAGGCCGTGCTGTTGCGTCCAGCGCGATCCTATATCGCGGCCGATGCGCCTTTCACCCTCGGTTGGTTGATCGACCTGGTACGGTTCGAAAGCCGTTCTATGCGTGACATCGGTATCGCCTCGTTCACGCTCAGCCTCCTTACCGTTCTGCCGCCTCTCATGGTCATGACACTGGTCAACAAGGTGCTGCAGTTCAACAGCGTTTCAACCCTCGTGCTCCTGTCGGCCACAATTGCCGTCCTGTTCGTTTACGAGACGCTCCTCGGTCACGCCCGACGGCTGATCATCAACGTCGTCGGCGCCCGCCTGGATACCAAACTGAACTTGCATGTTTTCAGCAGGCTCCTGCGTCTGCCGCTTGATTATTTCGAGCGTCATCCGGCCGGCGAGACGATGTACCATCTCGCGCAGATCTATCGCATCCGCGAATTCCTCACCGGAAAACTCCTCAGCACGTTCCTGGATCTGATCACGCTCTGCGTGCTGATCCCGGTGATGTTCTATATCAACGCCACGCTGGGCTGGATGGTGCTTGCCTGCGCGGGCGTGATTATGTTGATCATCTTCGCCTTTCTCGCGCCGTTGCGCCGCCGCTACCAGCAAGTGGTCGATGCCGAGACCTGGAAGGCGGCGGCGCTCGGCGAAACCGTCGTCGGCATCAAGACGGTGAAGGCGCTCGGTCTCGAACCGCAACGCAGGGCGCTTTGGGACGAGCGGGTGGCGGAAGCGGGCAGGGCGCGCCTTGCCTTCGGGCAGCTTGCCAACTGGCCGCAGACGCTTGTCACGCCAATCGAGCGTGCGATGGTCCTCGGCACCATGCTGATCGGAGCTTATCTCGCGATGAGCGACACGTCTGGCTACATGGTCGGCAGCTTGTTCGCATTCATGATGATCGCCCAACGCGTCGCACAGCCTCTCGTCGGTCTTGCTCGACTGGTCGAGGACTTCGAGGAGGTAGGGGCGGCAATCAGCGAGGCAGGATCCGTCCTCAACCGGCCCCTGGAAAGCAGTTCGAATTCCACAGGTCTGAGACCGAAGCTCGTTGGCGAGATCAGTTTCCGTGATCTGACCTTCACCTACATCGGCACCAACACGCCAGCGCTTGACCGGGTCAACTTCGACATTCCAGCAGGGACGATGTTCGGCATCGTCGGGCGCAGCGGTTCGGGGAAATCGACAATTGCGCGGCTTCTGCAGGGGATCAATCGCGATTACAGCGGTTTTCTCAAGCTGGATGGCGTCGACCTCAAGGAAATCAACCTGCGTCACCTTCGCCAGGGGCTCGGCGTGGTCCTCCAGGACAATTTCCTTTTCCGCGGGTCGATTCGAGACAACATCATCGCCGGGCGCCCCGGCCTGACCCTTTCCGACGCCATGCGAGCCGCTCACCTTGCCGGCGCCGAAGAATTCATCGAACGCATGCCCAACGGCTATGACACCTATATTGAGGAAGGTTCGCCCAACCTGTCGGGTGGTCAAAAGCAGCGGCTGGCGATTGCGCGCGCGCTCATCCACGATCCGACCGTCATGATCCTTGACGAGGCGACCAGCGCGCTTGATCCGGAGAGCGAGGCGGTGGTCAGCGCCAATCTCATGCGCATCGCCAGGGGCCGCACGATGATTATTGTTTCGCACCGGCTTTCCTCGCTGACCGAATGCGACCAGATCCTGGTCATGGATCAGGGCCAGGTCCTCGATGTCGCGCCGCATGCGACCCTGCTCGAACGATGCGCGCTCTACCGCCAGCTTTGGATGCAGCAGAACCGGCATCTTGACAATCGCCAAGCTCGTCTGGCCGCTGTGCCGCCGAGACTTGTGTGAGCATCGGCTTCGGGGCGCCCATGAGCAGCATCACCCATTCCAGTCTTCCCGTCCGGCGCCGGACAGAGCCGAGCGATCCGACGATGCCCGTCATCCTGGAATTCCAATGGCCGTCGACGGCCATCGCCAATGCGCCCGTCCCACGAATGGCGCGCGGCATGGTCTGGATCATCTCAAGCATGGTCGTTGCCCTGATAACACTCTCAGGGCTCATACCGGTCGATCAGGTCGTCTCCACCAGAGGGCTCGTGGTGTCGCAATCGCCGAATATTCTGGTGCAGCCGCTCGAGACGGCGATCGTCCGCTCGATCGAGGTGCGCGAAGGACAGCGCGTGCGAGCTGGTCAAACGCTTGCACGCCTCGACGCGACCTTCGCCTCCGCTGACCTTGCTGCGCTGACGACACAGGTCTCGACACTTGAAGCCGAAGTGGCCCGTTTGAAAGCGGAAGCCGACGGAAAGCCCTTCAGCTATGACGGTCTGGACCCGAGTTGGACCCTGCAGGCATCAATCTTCGATCGTCGAAAAGCCGTCTACGACGCCAAGCTGTCGAGTTTTGACCGGCAGAGCGATGAACTCAGTTCCGTGATCTCGCGTTCCCAGTCCGATGCTGACGGCTACCGCCAGCGACTGGCCGTCGCGGCTTCGATCGAACGGATGCGCAAGCAACTGGAAGCAAGACAGGTGGGCAGCCGCCTCAATACGCTTCTGGCCGAGGACAACTGGGCAGAGATGTCCCGGGCGCTCGGCAACGCCGAGCAGACATCGGAAGCTGCCAAGCGACAACAGGCGACGGTGGCCGCCGACCGCGATGGCTACATCCAGAGCTGGCGCGCGGAAGTCTCGCAAGGCCTGTCGGAGGCGGGCTCGCGTATGTCCGATGCCCGTGAGCTTCTCAACAAGGCAAAGCTGCGTAAGCAGTTGGTCGAGCTGAAAAGCGATGCAAACGCCATCGTTCAGTCAGTGGCGAAGGTTTCCGTCGGGTCGATCCTGCAATCGGGTGACCGGCTGATGACCCTGGTGCCGGACGACGCGGTGCTTGAAATCGAAACGAACATTGTCGGCCGTAGCAGTGGGTTCGTCCACGTCGGTGACCCCGTGGCCATCAAGTTCGACACCTTTCCATATTCGCAATATGGCCTCGCGCATGGCACTGTGCGCACGGTGAGCCCGGATTCCTTCTCGGCCCGGGAACAGGCGCGCGACCCGAACAGCTCGTTGGCCATGCTGCCCCCGGACGCTGACCTGTTTTACCGCACGCAGATTTCCATCGACGAGGTCGCCCTCCATGGCGTGCCCGCAAGTTTCACGATCGTCCCTGGCATGCCGGTAACCGCTGACGTCAAGGTCGGCCGCCGTACCGTGCTCAAGTATATTCTCGGCGCCATACTCCCCCTAGGCCAAGAAGCGATGAGGGAGCCATAGGCTCGGGCGCCGTGCGCGACAAACGGAGGTATGCGTTCTCGCATCGATGGCAATCCTTGACCGCCTGACTGCTTACGGTCCACCAGCGCTGGTATTGCGCCGGGCGATCCAGCTTTCTGACAGCGGCAAGCCTTTAGAAGCCTTTCCGCTGCTGGCAATTGCGGCACGCGCCGGGATTGTCGAGGCCGAATACCGCGTCGCTCGTTGCTATCTCGAAGGTTTGGGTGTGCCGCCAAGCCGGTCGGAAGGCGCGCGTTGGCTGCGGCGAGCGGCCGATCACGGCAGCCCCGATGCCCAGTCGCTCCTCGCCGCGCTTTACGTGGCTGGACTGGCGGCGCAGGAGCCCGACGGCAATGGCTTGGAATCGCAAAGCTTGTTCGAACGGGATTCCTCGCGGGAGCCGGAATTCGCGGCAGCGTTCGGGCTCGCGAAAAAGGCAGCCGAAGCTGGCTCCGCAACCGGGCAGGCAATTCTCGCCTATATCCTCAGCAGAGGCCCCGAAGCGATGCGGGACCTGGATGCGGCGCATGGCTGGTATGAGAAGTCTGCGGCAGCCGGCTGCCCTGAGGGATGCCTGGGCCTTGCTCTTTCCCTCGCCCGGCGCGGGCAGCCTGCGCAGACGGCCAAAGTTGCCGCCGAGGTTCGACGCGCTGCCGACGCCGGTCTGCCAACCGCAATCTACCTTCTTGGGGTCCTGACTGAGCATGGACGCGGCATGCCAGCTGATCGACCGGCAGCCGCGCGACTGTATCAGCTTGCCGCGGAGAAAGGCTTGCCCTCAGCCCAATTCCGGTTGGGATCGGCGCTCATCGAGGGTGGCCTTGCAGGTCAAGATATCGCCGCCGGCGAGGCGTGGATGCGGCGGGCCGCATTTGCAGGAAATATTGAGG
>NZ_RZRO01000017.1:0-82369 GCF_003997975.1 Mesorhizobium sp. M7A.F.Ca.US.005.03.1.1 | reverse complement strand
GATGATGATTGCTCGGTTTCGACGTGCCATGCGATGGCAATCGCTCCCGCTTGTCGCAGGCTTTGCGGTGCTGGCGCTTATTGTCGGCAGCCGTGCCATGCTGGTCGAGGAACAGCGGGCCAACCGCGCCGCCGCGCGCGAGGCAATCGAATATCAGCAATTGCTTTCGGGTCTGCTTTCTCTGGCACAGGAAGCCGAGAACGGCCAGCGTGGCTACCTGCTGACCGGCGAGAAATCCTATCTCGAACCCTATCGGAGCGCTGTCGGCGCCATTCCGGGGCAACTTGCCCGTATCGACAGCTTGACCGCCCCCGACGACCAGTTCGTCCAGCCGATCAACCACATCAAGGACGCGCTTTCGCAAAAGCAGGCTGAACTGGCCGAGACGATTGCCCTGTACGACCAGGGCAATGCGACGAAAGCGCTGGATCTGATTCGCAGCGGCCAGGGCAAGGCAGTCATGGACGAAATCCGAACCAGCATGGATACGGTCCGACGCATCAGCGCCGCAGCCGTCGCCGCGCGCGACGCGCATACCGACCAGGTCGAGACCTGGCTACGCATCGGTTCGGTGGCGGCACTGCTGGCGATCTTCCTGCTTGCCGGCTACGCGATCAGGGAATCGCGCCGCCGCTTCCTTGAGGTGGTCGTCGCCCAGGAGGAGTTGGTGCGCAAGAACGTCGCGCTCGGCAGTGAGATCGAGACACGTGAAAAGGCAGAATCCCAGATCCGCCAGATGCACAAGATGGAGGCGGTCGGCCAGCTTACAGGCGGCATCGCCCACGACTTCAACAACATGCTGGCGGTGATCATCAGCGCCATGAACCTCGCCCAGCGCAAGCTGGCGCGCGGCGAGCACGACATCGCACAATTCATCGACGCGGCGATCGATGCCGCGACCCGCGCCGCCAATCTGACGGCCCGGCTGCTCGCCTTCTCGCGTCAGCAGCCGCTGGCGCCGCAGATCGTCGACGCCAACCGCCTGCTGACCGGGATGTCCGACCTGATCCGGCGGGCACTCGGCGAAACCATCCGCATCGAAACGGTGCTGGCGGGAGGCTTGTGGAAAACCCATGCCGACCCGAGCCAGATCGAGAACGCCGTTCTCAACCTGGCCGTCAACGCCCGCGACGCCATGGGCGATGACGGCAAGCTGACCATCGAGACCGCCAACAGCCATCTCGACGACAGCTACGCCGCCGCCCATGCAGAAGTCGCGGCCGGCCAGTATGTGATGATCGCCGTCAGCGATACCGGTTCGGGCATGACCCCCGATGTCATGGCCAAGGCCTTCGAACCCTTCTTCACCACCAAGCCGGTCAACAAGGGCACCGGCCTTGGATTGAGCCAGGTGTTCGGCTTCGTCAAACAGTCGGGCGGCCACGTCAACATCTATTCCGAGCCCGGCGAAGGCACGACAATCAAGATCTACTTGCCGCGGTATTTCGGCGCCGAAGAGCCGGCCGTGCCCACCGGGCGCGGCGACAACTCCGCCGCACCGGTCGCCGAAACGATCCTTGTCGTCGAGGATGATGCCCGCGTGCGGGTCTCCACCACCGAGGCCATACGCGAACTCGGATACACCGTCATTGATGCCGCAAGCGGCGAGGAAGCGTTGCAGAAACTGGCGGAAAACCCGAAGGTCGCCCTGCTGTTCACCGACATCGTCATGCCCGTCATGAACGGCCGCAAGCTGGCGGAAGAGGCCGTTGCCCGCATGCCGCTGCTGAAGGTGATCTTCACCACCGGCTTCACCAGGAACGCCGTGGTCCACAACGGCGTGCTCGACCACGACGTGCATTTCCTCGCCAAGCCCTTCACCATCGAGCAACTGGCAGCGAAACTGCGTGACGTGCTTGGCACGACGCAGGTCGCAGCGGACTGATCACAATCGCTTCAGCCTGACGCAGCCGCGCGTCTCCAAAGGCCGGGATAGTCGACAACGAAGCCGTGCGGCGAGACGTTGAGGGTTTCGTCATAGCCGAACACCGGCGCGGCATAGGCATAGCGAACCGTGTCGAGACGCCGATAGGTCTGATCGAGGCGCACCAGCCTCAGTTCAGGGAAAGTCAGGTAGGCCGCCGGGGCAGGCGACGCTTCGCCGATCCCGAGGCCATACCGGCGGATCGCCACCAGGTTCGATGCCGGTGTGAAGCCAAGATCGACGTCGACAAGACCGTCGACACCCTGCTGGACTTCGCCGTTCAGCGTCCACTGGCCGTTGAAATCGCGTTCGATCGCATAATGCAGCTGGCGCGTGCCGAGAAAGCCTTCGACAAGCGCCGCCCGTGTGTGCCAGCCGGCATCGCAATCCACCCCGTAGGCGAGGCAGCACGGCTTGCCGTCCTGGATGAAGATGGCTTGTCCCTTGAGGCTGTGCCCGCCATCGGTCTGCGCAAGCAGACAGGCATCATGCCCCTCCACGTCCAGCCGATGCCAGAGGATCGAAGCCGTCATTGCTGTCATCGTCACCTCCTTCGAGTTCAAAACGATGATGTGTTCCTTCGCCCGCCAGGCCAATTGTGTTTCACCGCGGCGCACTCCAGCTGACATGCCCTGACAGAATCCGGCTCCCTGCCGGCAGAGGAAAATTGTTGCCTTGACATTCGCGGCTTCACGCCCGACTTCCTAGCGCATGGCCCCGAAATCGAAGTCGATTTCGGAAAGGATCATGCGCAGAATCTAAAGTGCTACAGCGTCCTTTGCGCGTCCAAGAGGACGCGCGGCGCTGTAGTGTCGAGGAGACCAACCTATGCCAGAGCCCCGACGATCGACGATCGATGCCGGAGAAGTGGAACGCTTTTCCGCCCTTGCCGCCGAATGGTGGAACCCGAACGGCAAGTTCCGTCCCCTGCACAAATTCAATCCGGTCCGGCTGGCCTATATCCGCGACCAGATAGCGACGCGCTTCGGCCGTGACCCACGCGCTGCAAGGCCTTTCGAGGGACTGCGCATCCTCGACATCGGTTGCGGCGGCGGACTTTTGTGCGAGCCGATGGCGCGGCTTGGCGCCGAGGTTGTGGGCGCGGATGCCTCCGAAACCAACATCGAAGTGGCCAAGCTGCACGCCGCCGAAGGCAATGTCAGCGTCGACTATCGCGCCACGACGGCCGAGGACCTTGCCGACGCCGGCGAGAAATTCGACGTCATCCTCAACATGGAAGTGGTCGAGCATGTCGCCGACATCGACCTGTTCGTCGCCAAATGCGGCGAGATGGTGCGGCCCGGCGGCATCATGTTCGTGGCCACCATCAACCGCACGCTGAAGGCGCTGGGCTTAGCCATCATCGGCGCCGAATATGTGCTGCGCTGGCTGCCGCGCGGCACCCACCAGTTCGGCAAGCTGGTGCGCCCGGAAGAGCTCGAAAAGGCGCTTGCCGGCGCCGGCCTGACCATCATCGACCGCACCGGCGTCACCTACAATCCGCTGGCCGACCGCTGGGCGCGGTCGAAGGACATGGACGTCAACTACATGGTCCTGGCGGAAAAAGGCTCGGTCTGATCTATTCAGAATTCAGCGGCCTGTAGCCGCCGCGCCAGTAGATCAGCGCCTGGCCGGCATCGGACGTGCGCACGGCCTCGACCGAACCGATGACGATGGAATGCGTGCCGCGATCGATCATCTCATCGAGGCTGCAGTCGAATGCGGCCACCGCGTCCGAAAGCAGCAAAGCTCCGGTCTTGAGCGTCACCCATTCGGCGCCCTCATAGCGGTCCTTGCCCTTGATGCCGCCGAAGCCGGAGAACCGCTCGGCCACGCGCTGATGCTGGGGGCCAAGCGAGTTGACGCCGAAATGCCGGTAGCGTTCGATCACCGGCCAGGTCGACGATGACCGGTTGACGCAGGCGATCACCTTGGGCGGCTCGGCCGACAGCGAGACGACCGAAATGACCACCAGACCGGAGCGATCCTCGCCGGTGCCGGCGGTGATGACGCTGACATTGCCGACGATCAGCCGCATCGCGGCGCGAAAATCAGCTACATCGACGGCAGTCTCCTCGGATGTCTTCGGTTCGGTCATGGCTTGCTCCAGAGCACGATTCCAAAAAGGGAAAGGTCCTCGGAAAAGACCACGCTCAAACAAGAAGATAAAGCAGATCTGGATACAAATTCAGGTGAGATCGGCTCCAGGCGCGAAGGCAGTTCGGATCCCCTGCGACCGCTCACGCCTTCTGGCTTTGTGCCCTGGTGGTGATGAACACGCCGGCGGTGATGATGAGCGCGCCTGCCCAGGTCAGCAGTTGATAGTGCTCGCCGAGGAAGAGGGTTCCGGCAAACAGGCCGACGGCCGCCGCCACATAACCGATCTGGCTGAGATAGACCGGACCGCCGACCGCCTGCAGCCGGAAGAAGAACGCGAACATCGCCGATGCCGACGCAACCTGCGCGACGACGACCAGCGGCACGCCGCCGAGTGGGACGAAAGCTTCGCCGCCGAACAGGAGGAGAATGCCGGCAAGCAGCATCGCCGCCGACGCCAGATGGCTGCCGACGGCAAGCTCGATCGGGCCGGTACCGTCCGGCCAGTCGACCGTGCGATAGATGTTGCCGGCGGCAAGGCTGACCGGGATGAGCAACCCCATCGTCACCCAGAACAAATCGGCCGGCTGGCCGGCCTCGCCGCGCGTCACCGCGACCATGACGGCGCCGATGAAGCCGACGGCGATGCCGGCAATGCCCAGCATGTTGGGGCGCCGGACACGCAGCAGGATCGAGAACACCAGCGTGATGACCGGCGACAGCGTGAACATGATGCCGGTGTAGCCGGCGCCCAGATGCGGGATGGCCGAGAACATCAGGAGATTGGGGACAGCATAGGACACCGCGGCGGTGACGAAGAAATAGCGCAATTTGTGCGCGGTGAGCCGGACCCGCTTGCCGCGAGCCAAGAGCATGCACAGCAAGACCCCGCCGGCGCCGAGCGAGATGACGAAGGCCCAGACCATGGCCGGCACGCCGGCAGCCGTGGCGAGCTTGCCTAACGGCAGCGTCAGGCCGAGCAGGCCGCCGGTGACGACCAGCAGGCCGAGCGCCGAATCCCAGAGAAGCTTCATTGACCGAATCCTGTAGCGCGGCTCTTGGCCGGCATTGCATCTTGCAGTAAGATAACGGAAAGATTCTTAACGTCAAGATAAATGATGGTGAGACAGTTGGACAGGGCAGCACGGGCGATCGAGCAATGGAAGCGGGAACGACCCGATCTGGACGTCTCGCCGATGGGTGTGCTCGGGCGGCTGAACGAGGCCGCCTCGCTGATCGCCCGCGAGCGCCTGGCGCCGTTGTTTGCCCGTTATGGATTGCAGTCCGGGGAATTCGACGTGCTGGCAACGCTGCGCCGCTCTGGATCACCCTACGCGCTGACGCCGACCGCCCTCTATGAAGCGACGATGGTGACGTCAGGCGCCATGACCAACCGGCTCGACCGGCTCGAGACGTCCGGATTGATCCTGCGCGGGCCGCACCCCAACGATCGGCGCGGCATTGTCGTGCGGCTGACCGAAAAGGGTCTCGCGTTGATCGATGAGGCTATTGCCGCCCATGTTGCCAACGAGCATGAGATTCTTTCCGGCCTGACACCGGCCGAACGGGAGACGCTCTCTCGGCTGCTTGAGAAATTGATCGGGAGCGTGAGCTAAGCCGGGTCAGTTCGTAGGCTGCCGCGAGAACCGGCGCCGGTGTTTCCAGCGGCGGTATGATACGGTGAGGTCGACAAGCCGGGTCGGCATGTTGAGGTAGAGCAGAGCATCCCGCAAACCGCTGAGATAGCGCTCACTCATCGCCTTGTCGGAAAAGTCCGGCATGGCCTCGAGTGTCGCTTCGGCTTGCTGGCTCCGGCCCTTTCCGGTCGGCAATCTGGCCGCAAAGGCTATTTCTCGACGCAGACAGACCTGCTCCACGCGATCCCGCAGCGCCTCTTCGTAGCCGATACCACATCGCATAAGCCGCGCGTGGGTGGCTTCATGGACGATAATCGAAGCGACCAATTCCGGCGTCGTCCCTTCGCTGATGATATGGCGCTCGTCCAATTCGCATGCCTTGGAAGAGTTTGCCCATTGCGCGACGGAAGCAGGAAGGGTTGTGACAAATACCTGTCTTACGTCACCAAGCAGCCGTCTGTAGCGCACTGGATCAAAATCACGAATAAGCTGAAGCGCCTCGACGATCTTGTCGGTGCCCTTGTCGCTGATGATGAGCAACCCGTCGATCGTTCGGGTACCGCTAAGCTTGACGGCGCCCCAGCGGGCCAATCGGCCAACGACGGCTCTTATGCTGCGTCGCGGCTCAATCGCTTCTGGGTCGCGCAAAGCCCCCTCGGAACTCAGTTGCGGTCGTCCGGAAACACCGGGATCGGCATGAACTCGACGCCGTCCTCGACCAGGCTCTTGGCTTCGTCCAGCGTCGCCTCGCCATAGATGCCACGCGGGTCGCTCTCGCCGAAATGGATCTTTCGCGCTTCCTCGGCGAACTTGTCGCCGACATAATCGGCATTCTCGCGCACCTTCTCGGCCATCGCCTTGAGCTGCGCCAAAGCCTGCTTCTGCGCCTCGCCCATGGCCAGCGCTATGGTTTCCTGCTTGCGCGCCGTGGAGACGGCCGGCGCCATCAGTGCTTTCTGCACCTTGTGCGAACCGCAGCTCGGGCAATCGACGAAGCCGCGCTTCTTCTGGGTGTCGAAATCGTCGTTGCTGCGGAACCAGCCTTCGAATTCGTGCTCGTGCTCGCAGATCAGGGCAAAACGGATCAAGAGGCTGCACCCCTGAGCCGTGGCGCCTCGCCCGAGCCGGCATTGACGGCGAAATCCCGCGCATTCCTGAGATTGGGGATCTTCTTGCGCGCGGCAAGCGACTGCGCCGGGTCGATCTCGGCGACGATCACCGCCGGTTCGTCATGCGCGGCTTCCGCAATGATCCGGCCCCACGGATCGACGATCAGCGAATGGCCGTAAGTCTCGCGGCCATCTTCATGCAAGCCACCCTGCGCGGCGGCGACGACATAGGCGCCGTTCTCGATGGCGCGGGCCCTGAGCAGCACGTGCCAGTGCGCCTCGCCGGTCTGGCGGGTGAAGGCAGCCGGTACGGAAAACAGGTCTGCGCCGGCCAACGCCTCGGCGCGGAAGAGTTGCGGAAAGCGCAGATCGTAGCAAACGGCGAAGCCGAGCTTTGCACCCTCGATGTCGGTGACGACGGCCTCGGTTCCCGGTTCATAGGCGGCGGACTCACGCCAGCTCTCGCCATTGTCGAGATCGACGTCGAACATGTGGATCTTGTCGTAGGCGGCGAGCGCAGCACCATCCGGCCCGAACAGCAGCGCCCGGTTGGCGAGCTTGCCGTCGGCGCGCAGAATGGCGGGCGAGCCGATATGCAGGAAGATGCCGAGCTCCTTGGCCAGCCTGCGCGCGGTCGCAACGACGATGTCCTTGTCCTCCGACGTGAACGATGCGGCGCGAGCTTCCTTGTCGCGGATCAGCGCCCCGGTCATTTCCGGCGTCTGGATGTAGGTGGCACCCAGGCTGGCTGCTTCACGCACCAGCCGTTCGAGATCGGCGGCGTTGCGCTCGGGGCTCTCGCCCGAACGCATCTGGATCGCAGCGGCCTTGAAAACACCCATCGTCATTCCCTCAATTCGTCGCGCCGTTGGCGAGCAATTTGTCCAGCCGGCCTTCGGCCTCCAGCTCGTGGAGGTCGTCACAGCCGCCGACATGCGTATCGCCGATGAAAATCTGCGGAAAGGTCGTGCGGCCATGCGCCCGGGAGATCATCTCCTGGCGCAATTCCGGCGAGAAGGAGGCATCGTGCTCGGTAAAGGCTATGCCCTTGCGCTCGAGCAGCCGCTTGGCTGCCGTGCAATAGCCGCACATCATGCGGGTGTAGATCGTGACATCGGTCATGACGAATTTCCGCTGTTCGTTGCCGACTTATATAGTCGCGGACTCGTCCGCCCGAAAGTCCCCCGGCAACACACGCGCAAAGGTCAGCACGTCGACGGCGGCCGCACCTCCCCTTTTCAGCGCCTTGGTGGCGGAACGCACCGTGGCGCCGGTGGTGTAGACATCGTCGATCAAAAGCACCCTGCGGCCGGCGATCTCGATTTCCGCCTCGGCGGGCACCCGGAACGCGGCCCGCACATTCTCCTCGCGTTCGCCGCGCTCCAGCCCAACCTGCTGGCGGGTGAGTTTCACGCGCCGCACCGCCGACGGGGCGAAGGGCAATCCGCTAAGTGCCGAGACCGCCCTTGCCAGTTCCGCCGACTGGTTGAAGCGCCGCCTGAAAAACCGTCGCCAGTGCAGCGGCACCGGCACCACCACATCCGCCTCGGCGATGAGATCGGCACCCGCACGCATCATCCAGCGCGCCATCCAAGGTGCCAGATCCGTGCGATCCTGGTATTTCAACCCTTGCACCATCTGGCGCGCAACGCCGGAATAGGCGACCGCCGCCCGCGCCCGCTCGAAAGGCGGCGGATCGGCAATCGCCTCGGCCGACAGAAAGCCTTCGCCCATATGGTGGGTGAACGGCGTACCCATGACAGGGCACCATGGCCGCTCCAGCAGCCTGAGCTTCGGCCAGCAGGCGCCGCACAGCACGCCCGGCTGCGAGACATGCCGGCGGCAACCGGCGCAGACCGGCGGAAACAGCATCCGCGCCGGCCAGCCGACAACCGACCGGGCCAGGTTCGTGATCCCGATGGACTTGATCTTGGGCATCGGATCGGCCACGTGGTTGCTCCTGCGCGCCACTATATCAACGATCTCGGAGCGTGGACAAACAAAGGATCTGCCCGTTGCAGCCAATAATGGATACCTCTCTGTGGCTGACGCACAAGCGGCGCGCGCTTGCCCGTCCGGTCGACGGCGCGGACTTCCTCATGCGCCGCACGGCCGAGGACCTTGCCGACCGGCTGGGCGCCGTCGAGCGCCGGTTCGGCAAGGCGGCCGTGCTGTTTTGCCAGACGCCGGCGGCGGCCGAAACGCTCGCTGAAAGCGGCAAGGTCGCCGACATTGTCCGCGTCGAGACGGATACGGCTTTCCTGAGCGGTGGCGATGCCGGCCTGATCGCACCGCTCGAAACCGTGCCGTTCGAGCCGGAAAGCCTCGATCTGGCGGTGTCGCTCTTGTCGCTGCAGGCCATGAACGACATCCCAGGCATGCTGATCCAGATCCGCCGCGCGCTGCGGCCGGATGGGCTTTTCCTCGGCGCCTTTGCCGGCGCCGGCACGCTTTTCGAATTGCGCGAAAGCCTGCTTGCGGCCGAGACCGAGCTTTACGGCGGCGCCAGCCCGCGTGTCGCCCCGTTCACCGACGTGCGCGATGCCGGTGCGCTGCTGCAGCGCGCCGGTCTCGCTCTGCCGGTCGCCGACGTCGAGACGGTGACGGTGCGCTATGCCAGCCTGTTCAACCTGATGGCGGATTTGCGGGCCATGGGCGAAACCAATGCGCTCACCGATCGCAGCCGGCGGCCGGGCTCGCGCAAGCTGTTTGCCCGCGCGGCGGAAATCTACGCCGAGCGGTTTTCCGACCCCGACGGCCGCGTCAGGGCAAGTTTCTCGATTGTCTGGATGTCCGGCTGGGCGCCCGACGCTTCGCAGCAAAAACCGCTGAAGCCAGGGTCGGCCAAGGTCTCGCTGAAAACAATCCTGGAGGCGCCCGACGGGCAATGATCCTGCCCCAGGGTGCGGAAAAGCCGGATCAGGGAGTGGGTGCGAAAGCGTTCGCAAGCTTGCTGTTGTTGTCGCTGAACAGCCAGATGATCCCGTCGCGGACCTCACCGATGCCGCCGACGATGGCAAGCGACAGCACGGCGATGATCACGCCATATTCGACGGCCGTGGCGCCGGTCTCGTCGTTCAGAAAACCCAGCAGCACTGCTTTCATGGCCTCAACCCCTCTGTCCGGGACCTTACAGCCGACCTGTTAAGAAAGGTTAACGGCAAAGGCTTAACAGGCGGTGAAACCGCCGCCTTTGCGAAATTTCTTAACCATGTCAGCAGTCGCCGCTGCTCCGGCCATTGGACCTGATGATGCAGACCGAGCTCGGCTGCGGCTGCAGCACGCTGCGGCGCAGCGTGTAGGTTTCGCGATGGCCGATCGAGCCTGTGGCCGCCATGTCGAGCCCGCCGAAACCGTCACGGGCCGACAGCGAGCGTGTCTGGCTGTCGAGGAAAGGGGTTGCGATCAGCGCCAGCGCCACCGCGGCCGAACCGAACAGAAGCGTTATGCGCAATATGCCCATGCCCGCATCGGCGGCGCGAAAGCCGCGCTCGGGCCTGATCGAGTCCCAATCCCTGTCTAGGCTCATGCTATCGCTCCCCGGCAAATCGACGGCTCGGCCGCGAACGGCCATGCTTCAATTTTTCACGACGAGATAAATCTTCCATTAATGCTGGCTGATACAACGCCTCGGCCAGGAACCGGCCGGACGGGAGCCTCAGAGAAGATCGATGAGGAACGGGATCAGCGGCTCATCGGCCGGCGGCATCGGGTAATCGCGCATCTGCTTCGGCCGCACCCATTTCAGCGTCTGCCCTTCCCTGGGCTGCGCGATACCGCGAAAGCGGCGACAGATGAACAGCGGCATCAGCAGGTGGAAATCGTCGTAGGAATGGCTGGCGAAAGTGAGCGGCGCCAGGCACGGGATGTCGGTTTCGATGCCGATTTCCTCATGCAGTTCGCGAATGATGCATTGTTCGGGCGTCTCGCCCGGCTCGACCTTGCCGCCGGGAAATTCCCACAGCCCGGCAAGTTGCTTGCCCTGAGGCCGCTGCGCCAAAAGCACCCGGCCGTCGGCATCGACCAGCGCGCAGGCGGCGACCAGCAGCAGGCGCTTGCCGGCAATCACGACATCATTCATGACCCGGCGGCCGGCGGTAGTGGTAGCGATAGACTTCCTCGAAGCCGAGCGAATGGTAGAGCGCCAGTGCCGGCACATTGTTGGCCTCGACTTGCAGCCAGGCTTCCCGTGCGCCCCGCAGCCGTGCCCATTTCAGTGCCGACAGGATCAGGTTGCGGCCGTGGCCCCTGTTGCGTGCCGACTTGTCGGTGGCGACTTCGAACAGGCCGGCGAGATCGCCGTCATGCACGCAGATCAGCGTCGCCAGCGCTTCTGATCCATCTTCGAGCGCGAACAGCCCGGCTTCGGGCTGGATGGCGCCGATGATCTCCGACAGGCCGGGGCGCAGCGAAACATCCGAACCGCTGACCTTGAGCGACGCGCCGATGAAGCGGCTGATGTCTTTCAGCGGGATCTGGTCCATGGCAGCGTCGAGTTGCGCATCGGCCAGCGGCAGCCGCATGACCAGCGACTCGTCGAACCGGCTCCATCCCTCACGGTCGAGATGGCCAGCAAGATCGGGACCCGACAACGGCGACATGCGGAATGTCAGCGGCCTGCCATAGGCATCGAAACGGCGGCTGGCCCGGCCGATACGGTCGGCAATGTGCTGGATGTCGCCGGGATCGAGCGGATTGACCGAGTTCAGCCGCTTGGCCGGATGGCCGGCGGTCAGCCGCACCACCCAGGTGCCGTCATAGTGGACGGCGGCCGCCGGCCAGGCGCGAAAGCCGGCCGCCTCGTAACGGCGAACGATCGCGAGCATGCTTGCCGGATGCCTGGAGCTCAAAACCGTCAGCTCCGGTAATCGCCATTGATGGCGACATATTCCTTGGTGAGGTCGCAGGTCCACACCGTCGCCTTGCCGCGGCCGATGCCGATATCGGCGCGGATGCGGATATCGTCGCGCTTCATGTAGGCCGACGTCGCGGCCTCGGAATAGCCGGGGTCGCGCTCGCCTTCATGCGCCAGCCTGTTGTCGCCGAACCAGATCGACAGCCGGTCGCGATCGGCGGGTTCGCCGGCCTTGCCGACGGCCATGACGACGCGGCCCCAATTGGCGTCCTCGCCGGCGACTGCCGTCTTGACCAGCGGCGAATTGGCGATCGACAGCGCGATGCGCTTGGCCGAGCGCGCCGATTTGGCGCCGGTGACGGTGACTTCGACCTGCTTGCGGGCGCCTTCGCCGTCGCGCACCACCTGCAGCGCCAGCGATTTCAGCACCTTGCCGAGCGCCCGGCGGAACGTGCCGAGACGGGCATCCTTGGGATCGGTTATCGCCGGCGCGCCGCGCCTGGCGGCCTTGCCGGTGGCGAAGATCAGCAGCGTGTCGCTGGTCGAGGTGTCGCTGTCGACGGTGACCGCGTTGAAAGTCTTGGCCGTGCCGCGCGACAACAGATCCTGCAGGACAGGGGCGGCGATCGGCGCGTCGGTGGCGATGAAGGAGAGCATCGTCGCCATGTCGGGCGCGATCATGCCGGCGCCCTTGGAAATGCCGTTGATGGTGACATCGGTGTCGCCGAGCTTGACGGTCGCGGTCGCCACTTTCGGATAGGTATCCGTGGTCATGATCGCCTTTGCCGCTTCGGTCCACAGCTCGGGCTTGCCCTTGCTGACCAGCCCCGCGAGCAGATGGCTGAATTTGCTGGTGTCGAGCGGCTCGCCGATGACGCCGGTCGAGGCCATGAAAACCTCCGCTGCCGTGCAGCCGGCCGCCTTCGCCGCCGCCTCGCCGGTCAGTGCGGTCGACTCGCGGCCCTTCTTGCCGGTGAAGGCGTTGGCGTTGCCGGAATTGACGACCAGCACCCGCGCCTTGCCCGCGCCGAGATTCTGCCGGCAGAAATCGACCGGCGCCGAGGGGCATTTCGATTTCGTGAACACGCCGGCGACCGCAGTGCCTTCATCGAAGACCATGGTCAAAAGATCGGTGCGGCCCTTGTACTTTATCCCTGCCTCGGCGGTGGCGATGCGCACCCCCTCGATTTCTGGCATTTTCGGGTATTTCTTCGGCGCAAGCGGCGAAATCGTCGTGGACATGGAGGCCTCGGGCGGGAAAAATCGCAAGGGAAGGCCGGTTTGCCCGATAGACCGCGCCGGCGCAAGGGCGTTTTCGTCGCTCTTGTCCGGGAGCTCGAACTCGCCCCTGGGAGCAGGGCTCCGAGACGTCGCAAGCCATGCAGTAGACATCGTCCGACGGCCGGTCCGGCGGTGTCAGCCAGTTTGCGCCGGCCGCGTTCATGTTAGTAGGAATTTATTCTTGACAGGGTGAGAGCAGCTATGCTACATTTTCGTCCATGGTGCTGATTTGCGCCAGTGACCCGCCTCCGGCGGGTTTTGCTTTTGGGGGCTCACCAACCGAGACGCCGGTAAGATTCCAGAAAAACGACCAACCCCTGCCCCGACCTTGCCAGCCTCCAGAAGCTTCAAAACGCGCCGTTTCGTTTGAGCGTCGGGTCACCTATATTGCCGGCGAAGTGTTTGGCGAGGACGACAGAGATGGCCGAGGACGCCGATCCGGCGCGCAGATCGATCGGTGCGCGGCGCAATCCCGACAGCGCCGAGGCCATTCTCCAAGCCGCCGAGACCGTGCTGGTCGAAGCCGGTTATGCCGGTTTCTCGATCGAGGCGGTGGCGCGGCGGGCCCGCGCCGGCAAACCCACCATCTATCGCTGGTGGCCGAGCAAGGCGGCGTTGCTGCTTGAGGTCTACCAGCGCCAGAAGCGCGTCGATGTTCCCGATACCGGGGTGTTGGAGGAGGATCTCGTCGGCTTCCTGAAGAACCTGTTCGCCCACTGGCGCGAGACATCGTCGGGAAGCGTGTTCCGGTCGCTGATCGCCGAGGCACAGTCGGACGAGACCGCGGCCGCGGCCCTTGCCGACTACTCACTGGGCCGACGGTCCCATACCGCCCAGATCATCGAACGCGCCAAGGCAAGGGGCGAAATCCCGGCCGAAATCGATTCAGCTGTTGTCGCCGACCTGATCGCCTCCTTCGCCTGGAGACATCTGCTGACCAACCGGCTCGACGAGGACGAAGCGACCATCGACAAGGCCGTCAACTACGTGATGCGAGGCATAGCGGCGCCTGCCTCGTAAAGACGGCAATGAATGAAAAAGGGCGCGGCAACCCCTGGCTGCCGCGCCCCTTTTCAAAAAAGCTGCCAGTCTTACTTGGCGCTTTCCAGCGTATCGACCGCCTTCTTCAGGTTGGCGTCGGGGATCTCGACCTTGGCGCCGGCGCGCAGCGACTTGACCAGCGCGAAATACTTGTCGCGGATGACCGCCTGCTTGGCCTGGTCCTTGACGTCGTCGAAGGCCGGCGGCTGCTTGGTGCGCTTGTCCTCGAGCTTGATGACATGCCAGCCGAACTGCGTTTGCACCGGCTGCTCGGTGTATTTGCCGACCTCGAGCGCGGAGGCCGCCTTGTCGAACTCCGGCACCATCTGGCCAGGTCCGAACCAGCCGAGATCGCCGCCGCTGGTCTTGCCTGACGGATCGCTGGTGTGTTCGTTGGCGAGCTTCTGGAAGTCGGCGCCGCCGTCGAGCTGCTTGATGATCGCCTCGGCCTCTTCCTTCGTCTTCACGAGGATGTGACGGGCATGCAGCTCGTTGGTGGGCGGCGTGTTGGCGATTTCCTGGTCGTAGCGGGCGCGGACCTCGGCGTCGGTGACCTTGTCGACGACACCCTTCTCGACCATCTCGCCGTGCAGCGCGCGCTGCTGCAGGAAGGCCATGCGGCGCTGGAAGTCGGGATCCTTGTCGAGCCCTGTGGTGACCGCCTGGGCGGCCATGACGCGGATCTCGATGGCAGCCGAAAGGGCGGCGGCACGGCGCTGCTCGGGCGGCAATTGTGCAAACTGCTGCGACAATTCCCCTTCGGCAAGCACCAGATCTGCTTCGGTCAGGGGCTGACCGTTGACCGTGGCGATAACCTTATTGGGATCGACCGGTGCCGCGGCTGGCGCTGCTGCATCCGCCGGAGCGGGAGCGGTTTGCTGCGCCGTCACAGGCGAGAGCGAAAGGGCCGACAGGCCGACGGCCAAGCCAAGGCTGGCGAGCGACGCGCGGCGAAACAACAGGGACATAGGGGGACTCCGGTGGGGATTGTTAAGAGGGGTGCTTCCAGATCGGCCAGATTGTGGCGGAATTTGGCGCAGCCAGCAGGGCCAGCGCGGCGTTGACATCAGTTGAGCCCCCTCTTATCTGTCCAACGACTTTGCGTCCAGAACCGTTTTCCGGGCGCTTTTTGTGTTTGTCCACGTTCACGTGGAATTGATGGGGCCGCCCGGCGCTCATCTCAAGATTGAGAATTCTATCGAAAGGACCATTGGATGGTCAGTCTCGGCGGTCTCGCCCGTAAGGTTTTCGGTTCCTCCAACGACCGTCGGGTCAAATCGACCCGGCCCCGTGTCGAGGCGATCAACGCCATGGAAAACGAGATGCGGGCGCTTTCCGATGAGGAATTGGTCGGCCGCACCGCGAAATTCCGCCAGGACATCGCCAACGGCGCCACGCTCGACGATCTGTTGGTGCCGGCCTTCGCCACCGCCCGCGAGGCCGCGCGCCGCGTGCTCGGCATGCGCCCCTTCGATGTCCAGCTGATCGGCGGCATGGTGCTGCACAATGGCGGCATTGCCGAGATGCGCACTGGCGAGGGCAAGACCCTGGTCGCGACGCTGCCGGTCTACCTCAACGCGCTTGCCGGCAAGGGCGTCCACGTCGTCACCGTCAACGACTATCTGGCCACCCGCGACTCCGAATGGATGGGCCGCGTCTACAAATTCCTCGGCCTCTCGGTCGGCGTCATCGTCCACGGCCTGTCCGACGAGGAGCGCAGCGCCGCCTACGCCGCCGATGTCACCTACGCCACCAACAACGAGCTCGGCTTCGACTATCTGCGCGACAACATGAAATACGAGCGCGCCCAGATGGTGCAGCGCGGTCACAATTACGCGATCGTCGACGAAGTCGATTCCATCCTGGTCGACGAGGCACGCACGCCGTTGATCATTTCCGGTCCGCTCGAGGACCGTTCGGAAATGTACAACACCATCGACACCTTCATCATCCAGCTGCAGCCGCAGGATTATGAGATCGACGAGAAGCAGAAGACCTCGATCTTCACCGAGGAAGGCACCGAGAAGCTCGAGAACCTTTTGCGCGACGCCGGCCTGCTCAAGGGCGAGTCGCTCTACGACGTCGAGAACGTCGCCATCGTCCACCACGTCAACAACGCGCTGAAGGCGCACCGGCTGTTCCAGAAGGACAAGGACTATATCGTCCGCAACGGCGAGATCGTCATCATCGACGAGTTCACCGGCCGCATGATGCCGGGCCGCCGCTATTCGGAAGGCCTGCACCAGGCGCTCGAAGCCAAGGAGCATGTGGCGATCCAGCCGGAGAACCAGACGCTCGCCTCCGTCACCTTCCAGAACTATTTCCGCCTCTACAAGAAGCTGTCCGGCATGACCGGCACGGCGCTGACCGAGGCCGAGGAATTCGGCAACATCTACGGCCTCGAAGTCACCGAGATCCCGACCAATCTGCCGGTGATCCGCATCGACGAGGACGACGAGGTCTACCGGACGGTCGAGGAGAAATACAAGGCGATCGTCAGGGAGATCCGCGAAGCCAGCGCCAAGGGCCAGCCGACGCTGGTCGGCACCACCTCCATCGAAAAGTCCGAGCAGCTGGCCGAGCGCCTGCGCAAGGAAGGTTTTACCGATTTCGAAGTGCTGAACGCCCGCCATCACGAGCGCGAGGCGGCGATCGTCGCCCAGGCCGGCAAGCCCGGCGCCATCACCATCGCCACCAACATGGCCGGCCGCGGCACCGACATCAAGCTCGGCGGCAATGCCGAGATGCGGATCGAGGAAGAGCTGGGCGACATGCCGGCCGGCCCCGAACGCGAGGCGCGGGAAAAGGAAATCATTGCCGACATTGAGCGGCTGAAGGAAAAGGCATTGGCCGCCGGCGGCCTCTATGTGCTGGCCACCGAACGCCACGAATCGCGCCGCATCGACAACCAGCTGCGTGGCCGCTCCGGTCGCCAGGGCGACCCCGGCCGCTCGAAATTCTTCCTGTCCCTGCAAGACGATCTGATGCGCATCTTCGGCTCCGAGCGCATGGACGGCATGCTGCAGAAGCTCGGCCTCAAGGAAGACGAGGCGATCATCCATCCGTGGATCAACAAGGCGCTGGAAAAGGCGCAGAAGAAGGTCGAGGCGCGCAACTTCGACATCCGCAAGAACCTGTTGAAATATGACGACGTCTCCAACGACCAGCGCAAGGTGGTGTTCGAGCAGCGCATCGAACTGATGGACGGCGAAGGCCTCTCCGAAACGATCGCCGAGATGCGCGAAGGCGTCATCGACGAGATCGTCGCCAAGGCCATTCCCGAAAACGCCTATGCCGAGCAGTGGAACGTTGCCGGACTGAAGGCCGAGATCGCCGAGTTCCTGAACCTCGACCTGCCGGTCGAGGACTGGGCCAAGGAAGAGGGCATCGCCGAGGACGACATCCGCGAGCGCATCGCGCAGGCCGCCGAAGCCGCCGCCAAGGAGCGCGCCGAGCGTTTTGGCCCCGAGGTGATGAATTACGTCGAGCGCTCGGTAGTGCTGCAGACGCTCGACCATCTGTGGCGCGAGCACATCGTCAATCTCGACCATCTGCGTTCGGTCGTCGGCTTCCGCGGCTACGCCCAGCGCGATCCGCTGCAGGAGTACAAGGGCGAGGCGTTCGAACTCTTCCAGGCCATGCTTGGCAATCTGCGCCAGGCCGTCACCGCGCAGCTGATGCGCGTCGAACTGGTCCGTCAGGCCGCCGAAGCGCCGCCTCCGGAAGCCCCCGACATGTTCGGCACCCATATCGACGGCACCACCGGCGAAAACGACTTCGAAGGCGGCGAAACCGCCCTCCTGGTCCGCCCGGAGACAACCGCAATCGTCGCCCCCGAAGACCGCGACCCCGACAACCAGGCCACCTGGGGCAAAGTCGGCCGCAACGAAGCCTGCCCCTGCGGATCGGGAAAGAAGTACAAGCACTGCCACGGGGCGTTTGCGTAAGGGGCGCTTTTCCTTCTCCCCGTTCACGGGGGTGAGGCGTGGTCCGCGTAACGGACGAAAAGCCAATTGCTTGGCTTTTCGAACGACGAACGCCCGGAGCGATAGCGAAGGGCTGGAGTGCCGACGTTCGCGATTAGCCAATCTCCCCACCTGAGGGGGAGATGGCCGGCAGGCCAGAGGGGGGCGATGTCCCGCCGACTAAGCCGCCTCGAACTCGAACTTCAGCTGCGCGGCCTCATCCTCTGGCAGCCAAGGCACCATCTGAGGCACGATCTTGCGATAAAGCCGGGTGCTATCCTGATCGGCAACGTCTCCGTGCTGCGCGCCTCGGCGATGATGAAACAGCGGCGCAACCTCAAACGCCTGCGCCGCCCCTCACCCGCCTGCCGGCACGTTCTCCCCGTATAGGGACGGGGCGAAGGAACTTCTCACCCAACCGTTTCTTAATGTGTCTCCGCTACACCAACGCCTGAAAAAGAAGCGGAAAACGGAGAGAAATCGGGGTGCGCTTTTCCGCGGCCACGACTGCCGGGCGGTTCTTGCCGCAGCGTTGGGCGCTGCGCATGGGGCCGTTGCTTGGCCGCATCGATGCCGTGCTGTTCACCGCCGACGAGCGCGGCGAGGCCAGCCGCATGTCGGTCATCGCCTTCTCGGTCCGCATCGTCAGCGCCGTCATTGCCTTCGTCAGCCAGGTGCTGATGGCACGCTGGATGGGCTCGTTCGAGTACGGCATCTTCGTCTTAGTCTGGGTGACGATGGTCATCGTCGGCAATCTCGCCTGCCTGGGCTTCCACACCTCCGTCATCCGCTACATTCCCGAATACCGCGAGCGCGGCTTGATGGACGAGTTGCGCGGCATCGTGCTGGCCAGCCGTCTGTTCGTGCTGATCGCCTCGACGCTGATTGCCGGGCTCGGCGCGCTCGGCGTCTGGCTGGCGGCACCCTGGATCGAGAGCTACTATGTGATCCCGTTCATCCTCGGCGTCATCTGCCTGCCGATGATCGCCATGTCCGACCTCCTGTCGGGCCTGGCACGCGCCAACAGCTGGGCGCTGTTTGCCCTGTCGCCGACCTATCTGGTGCGACCGGTGCTGATCCTGCTGTTCATGGCGCTGATGCTGTTGGCGGGCTACGCACCCGATGCCAGGACCGCAATCTTTGCTTCGATCGCCGCCACCTACGCCACAACGCTCGGCCAGCTTATCGGTGTCACCCAGCGCATGGAACGGCAGATTCCGGCCGGGCCGATGAAGGTCCATTTCGCGCAATGGTTCATCGTCTCGCTGCCGATCTTCCTGGTCGAGAGCTTCTTCTTCCTGCTGACCAATGCCGACGTGCTGATGGTCGGCGCCTATATGGACCCCAATGACGTCGCCGTCTATTTCGCCACGGTGAAGACGCTGGCGCTGGTGCATTTCGTCTACTTCGCCGTCAAGGCCGGCGTTGCCCAGCGCTACGCCCAGTTCACCCATGGCGACCCGCAAAGGCTCGCCGCCTTTGCCCGCGAGACGGTGTCGTGGACGTTCTGGCCTTCGCTGTTGATGGCGCTGCTTGTGCTGGCGCTCGGCGAGCCGATGCTGGTGCTGTTCGGCCCGGAATTCAGCAGCGGCTATCCCTTGCTGTTCCTGCTCGTCTTCGGCGTCGCGGCGCGCGCCGCCGTCGGCCCCTGCGAAAGCCTGCTGACGATGAGCGGCAACCAGAACATCTGCGCCGCCGTCTATGCCATGACGCTGGCCTTCAACATCGCCCTCAACGTGATGCTGATCCCGATGTTCGGCCTGTGGGGCGCGGCCATGGCCACCGCCTTTGCCATGATCTTCGAAGCCGGCGCGCTGTCCTTCACGGTGTGGCGCAAGCTCGGCATCGTCATGCTTATCTTCGTGCCTGCGAAAGGAGCCGCGTGATGGCTGCCATCCCGTTGCTTGAGGAAACCAGCGGCGGCACCGCCGGCGCCATGGTGTCGGGCCTTGCCGGGCTGACCCGTGACGCCGACCCCGCCCATATCGAGATTCTCGCCAACAACCGGCCCGAGCGCAAGCTCGCCATCTACCCGGCATCCGCCGGCTTCGACCTGGTCGAGGAACTGGATTATCTCTGCGCCCGCACGGTCGAGCCCAACGTGTTCTTCAACCCGCGTTTCCTTGCGCCCGCCATGCCGCGGCTGGAGGATCGCGAGGTGCGGCTGGCGGTCATCCGCGACGGCGACGAATACCGCAACCGGCTGCGCCTTCTGGTGCCGTTCTCGGTGGAACGGCCGGTGGTGCCGCTCGGCGTGCCGGTGATGCGCACATGGTCGAGCCCGTTCGGTCCGCTCGGCACGCCGCTGGTCGACCGCGACGACCCGGTGGGCGTCGTCGAGGATTTCTTCTCGATGCTGTCGCGCCCGCATCTCAAGCTGCCGAAAGTGTTCGTCCTGCCCGATGTCCGGCTCGATGGCCCGGTGGCGAGCCTGTTTGCCACCGTGGCCGAGACGCGCGGCCTGATGCTGGTCACCACCGGCCAGACCCTGCGCCCGGCGCTGGAAAGCGAGCGCGACGGCGATGACTATCTGAAGGCCTCGCTGCGTTCGCACCATTATCGCGAGTTCCGGCGGCTGAAGCGGCGCCTCGGCGACCTCGGCAGGCTGGAGCATGTCGTGGCGCGCGGCCCCGAAGACATCCGCCACGCCATCGAGAACTTCCTGACGCTGGAGGCGGCCGGCTGGAAGGGCCGGGAACGCACCGCCATGGCGATCGACCGTTTCCGCGCCGCCTTCGCCCGCGAGGCCGTGCACCGGCTGGCCGAGCAGGACATGTGCCGCATCCATTCGCTGACGCTCGACGGCCGCACCATTGCCTGCCTGATCGTCTTCGTCGAAGCCGGCATCGCCTACACCTGGAAGACCGCCTATGACGAGACGCTGGCCAGCTATTCGCCGGGCACCTTGCTGATGATCGAGGTGACCAGGCAGCATCTCGACGATCCCAACATCATGATGACCGATTCCTGCGCCGTGCCCGACCATCCGGTGATGAGCCGGCTATGGGCCGAGCGCAAGCCGATGGGCACGCTGGTGATCGGCCTGACGCCGGACGCCGACCGCCTCACCCGCCAGGCCGCCTCGCAACTGCACCTCTACCGCGAAACCCGCAACATGGCCCGCCTGCTGCGCAACCGCATGAAGAGCTTGTTGGGGCGGCGCTGAGAAAAGGCAAGGGTGCGGTTCTGGAAGGATGGCACATTTTCGCTGCAATATTTGACACAGAGGTGGCCGGGACTTTACTTCGATTGCCCAAGAGGCAAGCGCTAAGATCGACTTCCGCTTCAAAAAAACGAGATTTCTTGCAGCAATTTTCCGGTGAAACCCGGCAAGATCTACTCGCATTCTTGTGCTTGATGCACGATAGTCTAGTGATTCGGTCCGCGATGAGAGAAAAATGTCGCTGAATCATGAGGCCAACGGCGCCCGGCACATCAGTGCGAACGACAGCGCCGTTGTCCGAAGGGCCGACGAAGACTTCGAAGAACTGATTCGAAGCATCCGAGCCGCCACGCATCAAGCTTTGCCTCTCTTCGAAGAGGAGCCCGTGACCGGATTGGCCCAGTCAGACACGCTGGCCGCCTCCCTCGGCTCGACTTCGGCCCGGACGGGCTCGAGTCAGGCCCACGCCATGCGCGGCTCCTCGCTCTTGTCCAACGATGACGACTTGGCGTGGTCGTTGGTTGAGGACTATGTGGCCAGGTTCGATGCGCAAACGCACGATGCCGACGCTCCCGATACGGACAAATGGGACTTGCAGGAAGAGGTGGCGAAGCTGCAACGCTTGCAGGATCGCACCTCGAAAGAGCTTGGGCGAAAATCGCGCGAGCTATCGATCGCAAGCAAGACCATCGCCGACCTGGAGGTCCAACTCAACAGGGCACGGCAGACCATTGCGCAGGCGGATAGGCATGCCGGCCAGCGCGCAACACGGTTCCTCGAAGCGAATGTCGAGGTCGAGCGCCTGGGACGGAACCTGGCGCGCGTGTCGGGGCAACTCCGCGACGAGACCATGGCCAGGCAAGCCGCCGAGCAGGCGCGTGAGGACGTTGCATCGCGGCTCGCCAGCTTGCAACAGGCCGCCATGCTGCTTCGTTCCAAGGTCGCGGACTATCAGCTCCACAACGAACGACTGACCGGCAAACTATCTGCGCAGATGCTTGTACAGCAGGACCTGCAGGCGCGGCTGTCCACGGTCGAGCATCAGCGCGGCGTTCTCGGCGATTGCGCCGCCGCCGCGCAGGAACGGGCCGTGGAACTTGAAAAGAGGTTGCGCTTGCTCCAGCGCAGCGCCCCCGATCAAAGCGTGGTCCGCGCAACGCCGAGCGCCGGGCAGCGCGCCGAGGACGTGGCCGAGCATCGGCGCCAAACCTCGGAAACCGAGATTGCGAAATTACGCCAGGAGCGCGACGCGGCGCGCCGGGACTGTGGCGCGGTGAAGGTTCAACTCGCCGATCTCCGCTTGCGCGGCATGACCGACGAACTCGCGCATGCCCGTTGCCGCAACGAGAACCGCCAGCTTCACCAAAGGCTGGAAACGCTGACACGCCAGGATCCGCCCAGCGGACCGGCAGCCGATGACAGCGCCGACCTAGAACGGACATTCGACGAATTGCTGGCAGCTGGCGAGATCGGCCCAGCCAATGACGGCGACCCCAGCGTGGCGCGCAAAGCGTGTTGATCGCCTGCTGAGACGTATCGGGAACCAAAGCGACCGTGACGCCCTTCGTCTATTGAACTTCGAGTGGCCCGCCACCCGAAGCTCGGAGAGCGAAGGGTGGTGCCCCTAGCCGGGATCGAACCAGCACTCCTTGCGGAACTCGATTTTGAGTCGAGCGCGTCTACCAATTCCGCCATAGGGGCTCAGGCCGGGCGGCCTGGATGGCGCGGGACTATACGGTTGGAGGCCTGTTCGTCAACTGGCCAATTCCTCGTCGCCTCGGATGCGACCAAACTGCGCCTTTCGATTTCGTGACGGGGCTGCCATTGTGCAGCGCGGAAAATCTTTCTAGACAGGCGGCGCATCAAAGCGCGGCACGTCTGCGGGGACGGATGGCGTGCGCTGGGTCTTTGTTCTGTGCATGCCGTTACACCCCAACCTGCCTGCAATTGAACGACACGCATTAGGAGTGCCGATGCTTCGCGGACTTTACGACTGGACCCTGTCGCTGGCGGCCCGCAAATCCGCCGAATGGTGGCTGGCCTTCATCGCCTTCGTCGAAAGCTCGGTGTTCCTGGTGCCGGCCGACGTGCTCTATCTGCCGATGGCGCTGTCGCGGCCGGACCGCGCCTACCGCTATGCGCTGATCGCCACCGTCGCCTCGGTGCTGGGCGGCATCGCCGGCTGGTTCATCGGCCACTATGCCTATGACGCGGTCGCCAGGCCGATCCTCGAATTCTACGGCAAGTACGACGAGTTCGAGCAACTGCGCGCGGGCGCCGGCGTCGGCTTCATCGTCCTGATGCTGATCACATCGGGTGCCGCCCACCTGCCGCCGATCAAGGTGGTGACGATCCTGTCCGGTGTCATCGGCGTCAATTTGCTGCTGTTCATCGTACTGGCGATCGTGGCCCGCGGCGCCCGCTTCCTGCTGCTCGCCTGGCTGCTGCGCCGCTATGGCGAACCGATCCGCGAATTCATCGAAAAGCGCCTCGGCCTGATCGCCGGCGCCGGCGCGGTTGCCCTGATTTTGCTCTATATCCTGGTCAAATACGCGTTCTGAACATTACCATTGCGAGCCGGACGGACCGATTGAAATGACAGCGACCATGAATGCCGACACCGGACGCCAGCGCACGCTGACCGCCTTGTTCCTCGCCGTCGCCATGGCCGCCACCGTCGGCTCGGCGCTCGGCTTCCAGTATCTCGGCGGCTACATCCCCTGCCACCTCTGCCTCGAACAGCGCACGCCCTACTATATCGGCGTGCCGCTGATGGTGCTGGCGGTGATTGCGTCGATGCTGCACGCACCCAGCTGGCTGACGCGCGGCCTGCTGGCCGTCGGCGGCATCCTGATGCTCTACGGCCTCTATCTCGGCGTCTACCACTCCGGTGTCGAATGGCAGTGGTGGGCCGGCCCGACCGACTGCACGGCGGGCGCCGGGCCGGTCGACACCGGCGGCAAGGGCGTGCTCGACGCGCTCGACAAATTCGTGCCGCCATCCTGCGACAAGGCCGCCTTGCGCATCCTCGGCCTGTCGCTGGCCGGCTGGAACGCCATCGCCAGCCTGATCCTCGCCGCCGTCGCTTTCCGCGGCGCCCTCACCCGCGACTAAGCCAATTCGATTGAACGGCGTGACGCAGAGTTCGCGCAAAAATTCGCCGGGCTGAGTCGGATAGGCGCGGCTTTCGAGAACCGGAGCGGAGCGTACTGAAGTACGTGAGCACCGGAAGCGCAGAAAGCTGCGTCAGGCGGCCAGCATGGCGGATTTGTGCCGAACTCTATGGTTCGAGTTCGACATCCCAGTAGAGATAATCCATCCAGCTTTCATGCAGATGGTTGGGCGGGAACAGGCGGCCATTGTTGTGCAGATCGTGCACCGTCGGCTGGAAAGGCTTCTGCAGCGGCCACATCTTGGCATGCGCCGGCATCATGCCGCCCTTCCTCAAATTGCACGGCGAACAGGCGGCAACGACATTCTCCCACGTCGTCGCGCCGCCGCGATGGCGGGGAATGACGTGATCGAAGGTCAGGTCCTCCGGCGTGCCGCAATATTGGCACTGGAAGCGATCGCGCAGGAAGACGTTGAAGCGGGTGAAGGCCGGGTGCCTGGAGGGCTTCACATAGGCCTTAAGACTGACAACGCTCGGCAGCTTCATCGAGAAGGTCGGCGAGGAGACGGCGTGCTCGTATTCGGCGACGATGTTCACCCGGTCGAGGAACACCGCCTTGATGGCGTCCTGCCACGACCAGAGCGACAAGGGGTAATAGCTGAGCGGACGGTAATCCGCATTCAGCACCAGTGCTGGAAGCCCATCCGGAGATACGGCAACCGTCACGTGTTCACCTCCTTGGTTCTAGACCCGAACGGCACGGATACTGTAAGCCCGACATGACAGGGATGTGAAGCGGATTGTCGCGTCGCTGAAGCGCCAAAAATGCATGATTTTTATGATTTTTCGCGGATTCAGGCCGGCGGCGCGGCGTCCCGCCCTCTGGTTTCACGATAATAGGACCAGAAAAGCCGCGATGCGACACCTCGCCACGGGCTCCATGATTCGGCCAATGCGATCAGCGTTTTCTCAGGCGGACGCGGCTCGATGCCGAGCGCGTGGCCGACCGCGCTCTGCAGCGCGACATCACGCGCGGGGAAAATGTCGGGGTGCCCGGCAGCAAACAACAGGTACACTTCCGCAGTCCACGGGCCGATGCCGGACACCGCCGTCATCGTCGTGATCGCCTCCTCGGCATCGAGCGAACAGAGGTGATGCAGGTCGAGGCCGTCGACCACGGCCTGGGCAATTGCGATCAGGCCGCGCTGCTTCGGCCGCGACAGGCCGGCCTCGCGAAACATGTCCTCGCCGGCGGCCAGGATCGCCTGCGGCGTCAGCGGATCGACGAGCTTGGTCAGCCGGCCGAAGATCGCATCGGCGCTGGCGCGGGACACTTGCTGCGAGACGACGATCGACGCCAGGCTTCGAAACCCCGGTTCGGACAGCCGCAGCGGCACTTCGCCGGCCATGCCGCGCACCTTTTCCAGGCGCGGGTCGATCACGCAAAGCGCATCGAGCCCCCGGGCAATGTCGTCTGATGTCGCGATACGCTGCATGCTTTCTTGTTCCTGAACCGGCAGCACGGTAGCAATTGGCAAAACCGCCGCACAACCCGATTGCCGCCGCAGAGATGACACTCCTGACATTCCGCTTCGCGCCCAGCCCCAATGGCGACCTGCATCTCGGCCACGCCTATTCGGCGCTGCTCAACCAGAAGCTGGCGGCACGGGCGGACGGCCGCCTGCTGCTGCGCATCGAGGATATCGACACGACGCGCTGCACGCCGCAATTCGAGGCCGGCGTGCTTGCCGACCTGAAATGGCTGGGGCTTGGCTGGGAAGAGCCGGTGCGCCGCCAATCCGAGCATTTCGCCGAATACCAGGCGGTGCTCGAGCGGCTGGTCCGGGAGGAACTCGTCTATCCCGCCTTCATGAGCCGTGGCGAGATCCGCGCCTTCATCACCGACAGTGAAAAGCGTGGGCGCGACTGGCCGCGCGATCCCGATGGCGTGCCGCTCTACCCCGCCGCTGACAAGGCGCTGCCAGTCAAGGAACGCCAGCGGCGGATCGCCGGGAATGCGCCCTTCGCCTGGCGGCTGGATGTCGATGCCGCCTTGGCGCGTGTCGGCAAGGACCTGTCTTGGACCGAATTCGCCGACGAGACGCTTTCCGCGACACGCTCGATCGAAGCCCGTCCGCAGGACTGGGGCGACGTGATCGTGGCGCGCCGCGATATCCCGACCAGCTACCACCTCGCCGTCGTCATGGACGATGCCCTGCAAGGCGTCAGCCACGTCGTGCGCGGACGAGATCTGTTTTCCGCCACCGGCGTGCAGCGCCTGCTGCAGCAACTCCTGGGACTGCCGCAACCGGCCTATTTCCATCATCGCCTCATCCTCGGGCCCGACGGACGAAAGCTGTCGAAGAGCCTGGGCGATACCGGCCTTGCCGCCTTGCGCCATGCCGGCGCATCGCCTGACGACATCAGGCGAATGGTCGGGCTTTGAGCCCGGTGAGACCAAGAAGCCACCCCCAGATGGGCCGGCGTTGAATTCCGGTGATCTATGGATCAACCGTTTCGCTTTGCGCGCCGGGGTGAACGGGATTAGAGCATCGCCACGGCAATTCTCTCCAGTGCGGCGGACTCCGGAACATGCACAGCATCAAGCGGTTCATTCCCGCCACCTTCGTCGTTCTGTGGGCGACCGGCTTCATTGGCGCGCGCTACGCCATGCCATGGGCGGAGCCGTTCACCTTCCTCGCCGCGCGGTTCGTCATCGCCGCCATCCTGCTGGCCGTCCTGATGCTTGTATTGGGTTCGAAAAAAGCCACCCGCGAGGAGGCGCTGCATGCCACCGGCGCGGGCATCCTGATGCATGGCGTCTATCTCGGCGCTGTGTTCTGGGCCATCCACAGGGGCATGCCGGCCGGCTTTTCGGCCCTCATCGTCGGCCTGCAGCCGCTGATCACGGCGGTGCTGGCCGGCAAATTCCTCGGCGAGGCGATCCTGCCGCGTCACTGGCTTGGCCTTGGCATCGGCCTCATCGGTATCGTCATCGTGCTGTGGCCGAAGCTCGGCGCGCTCGGCGGCGGCGTGACCGCGGCGACATTGACCGCCTCGCTGGTTTCGGTGCTCGGCATGAGCGCCGGCACCATCTGGCAGAAGCGCTTTGCCTCCGGCGGCGACCTCGTCGCGGCGACCATGTGGCAATATGTCGGCGGTGGCTCGCTGATGCTCGTCGCCTCCCTCGCCTTCGAAACCCACACGGTCGTCATCAATGGCGAACTGATCTTCGCCATGGCCTGGCTGGTGCTGGTGCTGTCGCTCGGCGCCATCTTCCTGCTGATGGTGATGATCCGCGACGGCGAGATGTCGAAGGTGGCCTCGCTGTTCTACCTGGTGCCGGCGGTGACGGCGATCATCGCCTGGGCCCTGTTCGACGAGCAGCTCAACGCACTTCAGATTTCCGGCATGGCGATCACGACATTCGGCGTCGGCCTGGCAACGGCGCGGCAGGCCAAGGGAAGAACTGTGGAATTGAGGAATTGAGGAATTGAGGAATTGAGGAATTGAGGAATTGAGGAAGAAGCACAGACAGCGCCGGATATGGCCCCCTTTTTCTCCAATTCTTCAATTCCTCAATTCGACCTGTCATCCCACCCGCGCACGCGCCTCCAGGTAGCGGCTGATCGCGGCATTGAGCTCGCCGCCGAGGATGAAGATCGCAGACACCATGTAGAGGAAGACCACGGCGATCATGATCGAGGCCAGGCCGGCATAGGTCGTCACATAGGACGAGAAGTGGTCGAGATAGGTGGCGAAGATGGTCGAACCGATAAGCCATGCCGCCAGCGTGAAGACGATGCCCGGCACCAGCGACACGAAGCGGCGCTTGCCCGCCGGCAGCCAGAAATGGACGGCAAACAATCCGCCGACAATGACCGCCGAAGCGATGACGTAACGCCATAGCGTAATGGTGCCCATATAGGGCTTGATCCAGTCGATATGGGCTTCCGCGAGCCGCGCCAGCAGCGGCGCGAACACCAGGAGCACGCTGATCGCCAGGAAACCGGCCGTGGCGATGAGAACGAAGATGATGCTCTGCACCCGGCGGTAGATGATGCCGCGCGTTTCCGAGACGCGGTAGGCGCGGTTGAGCGACGTGCGCAGCGCCTCGATGCCGTTCGAGGCAAAATAGGCCGCAAGCACCACACCATAGGTCAAAAGGTCGGTGCGCCTGACGGTCAGCACATTGAGCACTTCGCGCGCGATCGGCTTGGCGATCTGTTCGGGCCAGGTGTCGAAGACCAGATGCACGGCCGTGTCGGAGAACGCCTGCGCGCCGAGGAAGCTCGCCAGCGTCGTCGCGAAGATCAGGAACGGGAACAGCGCCATCAGCGAGGTGATCGCCAGATGGCTGGCCATCGCCCAGCCGTCATCGGTGTTGAAATGGCCAAGTGCGTCGTAGAGGACCCGCTTGAGGGCTACGATCTTCCGCAACAAGAACCGCGCCCTCCAATTGTCTCCACGCCGGGAATATGGGAAGGGATTGCGGCAAATGGCAACCCTTGGCGAAACCACGAACAGTCCGGCGCAGAAGTTGCGCTCGATTATCATCACCGGTGCGTCTTCGGGAATAGGCGCGTACTGCGCCCGCGCGTTGAAGGCGGAGGGCTGGCGGGTGTTCGCAACGGCGCGCAAGCCGCAGGACATCGCCGCGCTCGAAGCCGATGGCATCGAGGCCTTCTATCTCGATTATTGCGAGCCGGACTCCATCGCCGCGCTGGTGACGGCGGTGCTCGACCGCACCGGCGGCCGGCTCGACGCCCTGTTCAACAACGGCGCGTATGCGCAGCCGGGCGCCGTCGAGGATCTGCCCGTTGCCGCGCTCAAGCAGCAATTCGAGGCGAATTTCTTCGGCTGGCATGATTTGACCCGCCGGCTGGTGCCGGTGATGCGCCGCCAGGGTCAGGGCCGCATCGTCCACTGTTCGTCGATCCTTGGCCTCGTGCCGGTGCGCTTTCGCGGCGCCTATTCGGCGTCGAAGCACGCACTGGAGGCCTTGATGCTCTGCCAGCGCCAGGAACTGGCGGGCAGCGGCGTCCACGTCTCGCTGATCGAGCCGGGGCCGGTGAAGTCGAAGATCGCCAGCAATGGCCTCATTTGGTTTCTCAGCAACATCGACCACGAGAATTCCGTGCACCGCGTGGACTATGCGGCGCAACTCGAACGACTGCGGGCCGGCGGCAGCCAATCGGCCTTGAAGCCAGGGCCGGAAGTGGTTCATGCGGCGCTGCGCCATGCACTTCTGTCGCGGCGCCCACGCCCGCACTATGTGGTAACAGTGCCCGCCAGGATCGGCGCGGTGCTCAGACGCATCCTGCCGGCATCGATGCTTTACCGCCTGATGGCCAAACGCGCCTGAACGCCAACCAACTGGAACGAAGCAATGGCAACCGTCTTCAACATTCTCGCCATTCTGGTCATGGTCGCCGTTGCGGTCGTGCTTGTTCGCGGCCTCATCAACATGATGCGCGGCGGCTCCGGCGTCACCTCGAACAAGCTGATGCAGGCACGAGTCATGCTGCAGGCCGTGGCGCTGGTGCTGATCCTGCTGGCGGTGTATTTCACCCGCAAGTGAGGATGCCGGCGGCCGGGGAGGCGAAATGGTCAAGCTCAACAAGATCTACACCCGCACCGGCGATGATGGCACCACAGGTCTCGGCACCGGCGAGAGGCGGCTGAAATCCGATCTGCGGGTAGAGGCCTACGGCACGGTCGACGAGGCCAATGCCTGCATCGGCATCGCCAGGGTCCACACGGCCGCGGCCCATCCCGCGATCGACGCCATGCTGTCCCGCATCCAGAACGATCTGTTCGATCTCGGCGCCGATCTCGCCGTACCCGACGACGGCAAGCCGCTCGGCTATGAGCCGCTTCGCATCGTCGCCGTGCAGACCGACCGGGTCGAAAAGGACATCGACCTTCTCAACAAGGAGCTTCAGCCGCTCAAATCCTTCGTGCTCAATGGCGGCACAGCGGCGGCGGCGGCACTTCACCTTGCCCGCACCGTGGCAAGGCGAGCCGAAAGGCTGATGGTCGCCCTGGCCCAGGACCCGAACGAGCACGTCAACCGTGACGGTCTGAAATACATCAACCGCGTCTCGGATTTCCTGTTTGTCGCCGCCCGGGCGGTCAATGACAACGGAAACGCCGACGTGCTATGGGTTCCCGGCAAGAACCGCTGATTGTCGAAAGCGGAAGAGGGCCTGGGGCATGTTCATCCCGCTTTACGACACCAACAGGCTGCGCCACATCCGCCTGCAATATGTGACCATCGGGCTGATCGTGGCCAACGCCCTGGTCTACCTCGTCACCGCGCTCGGCGGCGAGAGTTTCTCCAATGCCGCCGTGCTTGGTCTCGGCTTCATCCCGTCGGTCGTCCATGACACCGCAGAGCTCGATCCCCGTTTTATCGTCATCCCCGAAAGCCTGAGCTACCTCACCTATTCCTTCCTGCATGCCGACATCTTCCACCTCGGCGGCAACATGCTGTTCCTGTGGGTGTTCGGCGACAATGTCGAGGACGCGCTCGGTCACATCCGCTACCTCATCTTCTACCTGTTGTGCGCGATCGCCGGCGCCGCCTTCCAGGGCCTCGTCGCCTGGGACTCGCAGGTGCCGCTGATCGGTGCCTCGGGCGCCATCGCCGGCGTGGTCGTCGCCTATCTGATCCTTTATCCCAGGGTGAAGGTCTGGGTGTTGGCCTTCGCCCGCATCCCGCTGCGCATTCCGGCCTTCATCCCGCTCATCCTGTGGGTCCTTTTCCAGGTGGTGATGTTTGCCGCCGGCGGCGAGGATCAGATCTCCTGGGCCTGCCATATCGGCGGCATCATCGCCGGCGCCGTTCTGGTGCTTGTCTTGCGTAGCCGCGGCGTGCCGCTGTTTGCCGGCGCCGACGACGACGTCGCGCCCGCCGCTCCCGACCAGCCGCCGGTTGCCACGGAACCGCTGATCCCCGATCAACCCGCCGCGACACCGCGCTGGGGACGCGGAAACGCTTCCAGTTCGGACTGAACCGATTTGAGCCACTTGCAGCGTATTGACGTGCAGGGTTGCCGCAACTACGGAAACGTCTCCGCCGCAACCTAAGGCGGGCAAAGACCAGAATTTCCATCCGGCCAGAATTTCCACCTGGAATGTCGGCTTTCGACAACTCAGAACGGGCGCAGGCTGTTATAGCGCGCCCAATTAGCGTGAAGAGGTGACAGGCAAATGAAGATCCTTGTGCCCGTGAAGCGGGTTGTGGATGCGAACGTCAAGGTTCGCGTGAAGGCTGATGGTTCGGCGGTGGAGCTCGCCAACGTCAAGATGGCGATGAACCCGTTCGACGAGATCGCGGTTGAAGAAGCGATCCGGCTGAAGGAAGCTGGCAAGGCGGAAGAAATCATCGTCGTCTCGATCGGCCCGCAGCAGGCGCAGGAAACCCTGCGCACGGCGCTCGCCATGGGCGCCGACCGCGCCATCCTGGTCAAGACCGACGAACAGACCGAGCCGCTCGGCGTCGCCAAGGTGCTGAAGGGCGTCGTCGACGCCGAGCAGCCCGGCCTCGTCATCCTCGGCAAGCAGGCGATCGACGACGATTCCAACCAGACCGGCCAGATGCTGGCGGCACTGTTGGGCTGGGCGCAGGGCACCTTCGCCTCCAAGATCGTGCTCGACGGCGACAAGGCCAAGGTGACGCGCGAAGTCGATGGCGGCCTGCAGACGGTGGAACTGAAGATGCCGGTGATCGTTACCGCCGACCTTCGCCTCAACCAGCCGCGCTATGCCTCGCTGCCCAACATCATGAAGGCCAAGAAGAAGCAGCTCGACGAGAAGAGCCCGGCCGACTACGGCGCCGACGTCAAGCCGCGGCTGAAGGTCATCAAGACCGAAGAGCCGAGCGGCCGCAAGGCAGGCGTCAAGGTCAAGAGCGTCGCTGAGCTGGTCGACAAGCTGAAGAACGAAGCCGGCGTGCTGTAAGGAAATCCGATGAGGCCGGCCTGCAAACGGCTGGCTTCTCCGCTTCCGGTGCTCACGTACAGAAGTACGCTCCGCTCCGGTTCTCGAAACCAACCGTTTTCGATTCGGCCTGACCGGATTTCAGGGAGCCGCGAAGACGAAAGTCAGGAATATCATCAATGGCTATTCTTCTGATTGCAGAACACGACAACGCAACCCTTTCCGACCAGACCGCCAAGGCGCTGTCGGCCGCGCTGCAGATCGGCTCGGACGTGCATGTGCTGGTTGCCGGCAAGGGCGCCAAGCCGGCAGCCGACGCTGCCGCCAAGCTGAAGGGCGTGAGCAAGGTGCTGTTGGCCGAGGCCGACGAGCTTGCCGAGCGCCTGGCCGAACCGACGGCAGCGCTCATTGTGTCGCTGGCGGGCGCCTACGACACCATCATCGCGCCGGCGACCTCGTCGGGCAAGAATGTCGCGCCGCGCGTGGCTGCGCTCCTCGATGTCGCGCAGGTGTCCGAGATCATCGAAGTCGTATCGCCCGACACCTTCAAGCGGCCGATCTATGCCGGCAACGCCATCCAGACGGTGCAGTCGAGCGACGCCAAGAAGGTGATCACCGTGCGCACCGCCTCCTTCCAGGCAGCCCCCGAGGGCGGCTCGGCAGCCGTCGAGACCGTCAAGGCCGCGGCCAATCCGGGCCTCTCCACCTTCATCGAGAACAAGCTTTCCGAGACCGACCGTCCGGAGCTGACCTCGGCCAAGATCATCATCTCGGGCGGCCGCGCGCTGGGCTCCTCGGAGAAATTCCAGGAGGTCATCCTGCCGGTTGCCGACAAGCTCGGCGCCGCGGTCGGCGCTTCCCGCGCCGCCGTCGATGCCGGCTATGCGCCGAACGACTGGCAGGTCGGCCAGACCGGCAAGGTGGTTGCCCCCGATCTCTACATCGCGGTCGGCATCTCCGGCGCCATCCAGCACCTTGCCGGCATGAAGGATTCCAAGGTCATCGTCGCCATCAACAAGGACGAGGAGGCGCCGATTTTCCAGGTTGCCGACTACGGCCTTGTCGGCGACCTGTTCGTCATCCTGCCGGAACTGCAAAAGGCGCTTTGACGCTTTCTGCCAAAGCGTATTAAATGGTGAGGGTGGGGTAGACGAAGTCGCCCCGCCCTTTTAGTTTGCACCGCACAAAAAGCAGGCCGCAAAGGCTGAAAGCAATCCAGCAAAGTGCGCAGCGGTTTTGCGTCCGGGATTGCGGTAAAATAAAAGGTGGAGCGCTTTCGCAGTTCAAGCGGAAGGGTTCAGGACGGGATCGGTGTAATGAGCAAGATCGAGACGATCGGCATCATCGGCGCGGGCCAGATGGGTGGCGGCATCGCCCATGTCTCCGCGCTTTCAGGCTACAAGGTATTGATCTACGATATCTCGCCCGACCGCATCGAGAAGGGCATCGCCACGATCAGCGGCAACATGGCCCGCCAGGTGGGGTCCGGCAAGCTCGACGAGAAGGTGCGCAACGACGCGATGGGCCGCATTTCGGCCGCCCCCGCGATGGCCGATCTTGCGGGTGCTGACCTGGTGATCGAGGCGGCGACCGAGGACGAGACGGTCAAGCGCAAGATCTACGCCCAGCTTTGTCCGCAGCTCAATCCCGAAGCCATCCTGGCGACCAACACCTCGTCGATCTCGATCACGCGGCTTGCCGCGCAGACCGACCGGCCCGAGCGGTTCATCGGCATACATTTTATGAACCCGGTGCCGCTGATGAAGCTGGTCGAACTGGTGCGCGGCATCGCCACCGAGGACCAGACCTTCGAGGCAGCCAAGACCTATGTGAAGCAGCTCGACAAGACGATCACGGTCTCGGAGGATTTTCCTGCCTTCATCGTCAACCGCATCCTGCTGCCGATGATCAACGAGGCGATCTACACGCTCTATGAGGGTGTCGGCTCGGTCGACGCCATCGACACGGCCATGCGGCTCGGCGCCAACCATCCGATGGGGCCGCTGCAGCTGGCTGACTTCATCGGGCTCGATACCTGCCTGTCGATCATGCAGGTGCTGCATGACGGCCTGTCGGACTCCAAGTACCGCCCTTGCCCGCTACTGGTGAAATATGTCGAGGCCGGCTGGCTCGGCCGCAAGACCGGGCGCGGCTTCTACGACTATCGCGGCGAGCATCCCGTCCCGACGCGCTGAGCGGATCGTCGGCGCAAATCAGGGACAAGCCTTTCGGTTCAACGGCGACGGGTCTATCAGGAGGCCACCGCCAGTGGCTCTGTCCGGCCATCCACGATCTGTGCGTCGGGCGCCACGGAGACACAGCCACGGCCCGCCGCCTTGGCGGCATAGCAAGCCGCATCGGCCCTGGCGATGATCTCGTCGACCTCGCCACAATTGGCATTGATCGCAGCCAACCCGATGCTGGCGCCGATCACGTGAGGACGGCCGTCCCAGGTGAAGTCTAGCCCGCCGATCGCATCGATGATGGAGCGCGCCGCGATCTTGGCGCCGGCTGCCGAACCCGATTTCAAAATGACCGCGAATTCGTCGCCGCCGAGGCGAGCGACGATGTCGTCTGGACCAAGCACGCCGCGAATAGCCACGGCAACCCGCTTCAGCAGCGCGTCTCCCGCCGCGTGGCCACCCGTGTCGTTGACCAGTTTGAAGTGGTCGAGGTCGATGAACATGAACTGATGTCCGGCGCCTCCGACCGACCTTGTCGTGTCGCCGACCGACCTTGTCGTGTCGCCGACCGACCTTGTCGTGTCGGCGGTGCCGTCCTTGCGCGCCTGGCCGACGAGGTCCTCCATGGCGCGGATGAAGCTGGAGCGGTTGGCAAGGCCGGTCAGCGCATCGTGTGCCGCGGCGTGGGCGAGCTGGCGCTGCAGCGCGCGCGCATCGGTAAAGTCCTGGAAGACGATGACGAGCCCGCAGAATTCGTGGCGGTCGTTGACGATCGGCGACACCACCTGGCGGATGCTGCAGCGCGTGTCGTCGCGCCGGATGAGGACGGCGCGGCTGTTCTGGTCGGCGGGCGCATGAACGCCAACCGCGGGCCGGGTCACGCCGATCCTGTGCCCCGTCTCCTCGTCGACCGCCCAGTAGACATGGCCAAGCATCTTGCCGAGAGCCTCGCCGCCGGCAATCCCGGTCAGCTTTTCGGCGACCGGGTTCATGAAGGTGATCCGGTTTGCGGCATCGGTGCAGATCACGGCATCGCCGATCGATTGCAGCGTCACCCTCAGCCGCTCCTTTTCATCGGCAAGCATTGCCGCCGACACGGTGAGGCGCTCTTCGGCCTCCTTGCGGCGGGTGATGTCGGTCAAGCTGCCGATGGCCCTGATCAGCCGTCCATCCTCATCACGTTCGATGGCCTTGCCGCGGTCGAGGATCCACACCCAGTGGCCATCCTTGTGGCGCATCCTGAACTCGGCCTCAAAGAACGGTGTCTTGCCCTCGAGATGAGCGCGATCCGCTTCGGCGACAGTCTCGCGATCATCAGGATGGATCATCGTCAGCCAGCGGTCGGTGTCGCCATCGAGCTCGCCATCCGCATAGCCCAGCATCTTGACCCAGGTCGAGGAATAGGTCGTGCCGCCCTTGCGCATGTCGAGGTCCCAGACGCCCTGGCCGGCGCCGGCGAGCGCGAAATTCCAACGCGTTTCCGCTTCGGCAATGCGCGCCTCGGCCTGCTTGCGAGCGTCGATGTTCTCGATTTGCGAGACGAGATAGAGCGGGCGGCCGCTGGTCTCATCGCGAATGACCGAACCGGCAAGATGGGCCCAGACGGGCGTTCCGTCCTTGCGGAGATAGCGCTTCTCGAAATGGAAGGAATTGACCGTGCCCGCCTTCAGATCGTCCATCGTCTCCCGCCCGATCTGCTGGTCGTCGGGATGCGTGATCTGGAAGAAAGTCTGCGTCTCGATCTCTTCGCTTGTGTAGCCAAGCATGGCCGCGAAGGCCGGATTGGTCTGGCGGATGCGCCCATCGAGACCGACAACGACGATACCGATCGCTGAATCCTCCATGGCGCGGCGGAAGCGCAGCTCGCTCTCGGCGATCTGTTGGCGATCCATGCTGATCCTGCGGGTGGACAGGGCAGCGAGGAACAGCGCGCCCGCCGCCACTGCCATCGCGATCTGCAGGCAGAGTTTCAAGGCTTCGGTGCCCAGGTCCAGGTGCGACAGCAGGATCGAGGCCGCCAGCACGCCCAGGCCGGCGACGAGCAACGCCAGCCCTGCACGCCCAAGAGATTCTCGGCTGGTCAATCCTCGCCACATCACGATACGTGCCACCCCCGTGCGCAAACGCATGTTCTCGCCTCAACCTTGGCGGATCGATTTTAAGGAAAGGTTGCGTCAGGCATTCCGGTGCCATCGCTAACCGGCAAACAATTGCCGGCATGATTAAGGATCGGTATGCGCGAGCGGGCGAGCGTGGCGCAACGCTACCAGCGCACGAAAAACCGTCCGCCGAGCGCGCCAAGCAATGCGAGCGCTGCAATGGCTATCGTGTACCAGGTGGCGACGAAAAGCGGCGAATCGTCGAAGCAGTGGGCGGCATAGAAGGTTGCCGCCAGCCCGCCGGCGAGCAGGCCTGCCACCGCACCGGCAAGCACCGGCCGTGTCGGCGCCCCGTAGCGCAGCATCCACAGGAAGATGGCAAGCGGACCGAGGCCGATCAGCGGGATGAAAGCCATGCAGATCATCATGTTGGAGCCGACCATTTTGGTTCCCCACAGCGCCTCCGGCACCATGAAAAGCTCCAGAACCACCGCCACGGCTACCAGCACTGGCGCCGCAGCCATCCCAGCCATTGCCCGGCCCGTCGACGCACCCGGCGTCGACAAGGCACGGATCAGGGCGAAGGCGCCGACGGCAAGCACGATGGTGAAAACAAATTTGGAAAGGAAGCGCATCGTGTGCGCGGCCGCCATGAAATCCGGGCGTGGGCCGATGGTCAGCAGGAAAACGACGGCCGCGATCACCGCTGCCGCACCGGCGGCCAGCCACCAGGCCGATTGCAGCGGCATCGCCTTGCTGGTTGCATCGGCGTCCAGCGCCTTGATGAGATCGTCCGTTCTCATGTCATTCCCGCCCGAACCGCCCCTGCCCGAATCGCTTGGCTATCGCGGCAAGTCCGCGATGCAGCGACACCCGCACCGCCGTCTCACTGATGCCGAACTTTGCCGCCGTCTCGCCGATGGACCGCCCTTCCACCGACACGGCCGAGACCACGGAGCGCTGAGCCGGCGACAGACCGTCCAATGCACGGTTGATGTCGCGCTCGCTGACGGTCTCGGTTTCCGGCTCGGCGAACGTCTCGGCGATATCGTCGACGTCGATCTCGATGCGCCGTCCGCGCCGCCTGAACGCATCGATCAGCTTGAAGCGGGCAATCGCATAGACCCACGGCAACACCGGCGCATCCTGACGCCAGGTATGCCGTTTCACATGAATGGCCAGCAAGGTTTCCTGCACGACATCCTCGGGATCGACCCCGCCCTGCACGATCTTGCGCCTGGCAAAACCGCGAACCAGCGCGGCAATCCGGTGCAGAAAGTCGGCGTAAGCCCTTTCATCTCCCGCGATCGCGGCCCGCATCAGCCGGGAAAGTTCGGCCTCGTCCTTGCCGCTCACAAGAGTTCACTCCCCGATTTTCGCGTCTCGGCGCTGATTTGTTACGTGGCCGGCGAAATAATGTCCAAGCCAAACTGTCGGCAAATCACGAAAGTTTGCGGCACCGCCGAACCGTGAGCATCACGCGGAATTGTCCGTTCGGCACCCACCTTTGCACGTCAGCGACCGATTGAAGCACACCAACAATGTTGACTATAGCTGTCATGTATCGATAGGTGCAGCCGTGACAGACCTAGGACCCCCGAAATCGAGGACAATGCCATGAAATACGCTCTTTCCACCCTCGCCGGCGCCGCTGCGCTGGCAATCAGCCTCATCGCCGGTCCGGCAAAGGCGGAAGAGGATGGCATCATTGTCTACAACGCCCAGCACGAAAGCCTGACCAAGGCGTGGGCCGAAGGCTTCACCAAGGAAACAGGCATCAAGGTCACCGTGCGCAATGGCGGCGACAGCGATTTCTCCAACCAGATCGTCGCCGAGGGCGCTGCTTCGCCCGCAGACGTCTTCCTGACCGAAAACTCACCGGCCATGGCGCTGGTCGAAAGCGCCGGCCTGTTCGCGCCGGTCGACGCGGACACGCTGGCGCAGGTTCCCCAGGACTATCAGCCGGCCAGCGGCAAATGGGTCGGCGTTGCCGCGCGCAGCACGGTCTTTGCCTATAACAAGACCAAGCTGACTGCCGACCAGTTGCCCAAGTCGATGCTGGACCTCGCCGATCCGAGCTGGAAAGGCCGTTGGGCCGCCTCCCCCTCGGGCGCCGATTTCCAGGCCATCGTCAGCGCCCTGCTCCAGCTCAAAGGTGAAGCCGCTACCGCCGACTGGCTGAAGGCGATGAAAACCAATTTCACGGCCTACAAGGGCAACAGCACGGTGATGAAGGCGGTTAATGCCGGCGAGATCGAAGGCGGCGTGATCTACCACTATTACTATTTCGGCGATCAGGCCAAGACCGGCGAAAACAGCAAGAATGTCGCGCTGCACTATTTCAAGAACCAGGATCCGGGCGCCTTCGTCTCGATCTCCGGCGGCGGTGTGCTGGCTTCGAGCAAGCATCCGAAGGAAGCCCAGGCGTTCCTGAAATGGCTGACAGGCAAAGGCGGTCAGGACGTGCTGAAAACCGGCGATTCCTTCGAGTACGCGGTCGGCAAGGGTGCGGACTCCAACCCGAAGCTGGTGCCGCTCGCCGATCTGCAGGCGCCGAAGGTCGATGCCACGACGCTGAACTCCAAGAAGGTCACCGATCTGATGACGGCAGCCGGCTTGCTTTAGTTGCCATTCGTCCTAAAAGGACACCCGACCACGCTCCCGCGGGAATTCGCCTTCCGCGGGAGTGATTTTGTTTTTCGAGATGGCATTCGTCGATGACGACACGCTGTGTTCCCGACCGCGATCGCGGTCTTTCAATTGCTGCCGCTGGACGGCAACGGCACGGCGTCTGACCTGATGCAGTCCGCGGTCGATCTCGCGCATTCGGGCCTGCCTTCGGGCACAGGCCGAAGGGCTCGGCGACGCGCACCGCTTTGGCTGGTCCTCGCCGCCATCTTCGTTGCGCTGCTGGCGCTGGTGCCGCTTGCCTTCATCATCTGGATCGCGGTGCAGACCGGCTGGGAAACAGTCTCGGCACTGGTCTTCCGGCCGCGTGTCGGCGAGCTTCTGGTCAACACTGTCCTGCTGGTCGCGCTCTCGGTGCCGATCACCATCGTGCTGTCGGTTTCGCTGGCCTGGTTGACCGAGCGCAGCGACCTGCCGGGCGCCCGGCTCTGGGCCTGGTTGTGCGTGGCGCCGCTCGCCATCCCGGCTTTTGTGCACAGCTATGCCTGGGTCACCATCGTGCCGGGACTGCACGGCCTGTGGGCCGGCGTGCTGGTTTCCGTGATCGCCTATTTCCCGTTCCTGTATCTGCCGGTGTCGGCGGCGTTGCGCCGTCTCGATCCCGCCCTGGAAGACGCCGCCGCCGCACTCGGCCTTGGGCCCCGGCGCGTGTTCTGGCGGGTCGTGCTGCCGCAATTGCGGCTCGCCATCTGCGGCGGCTCGCTGCTGGTCGGCCTGCATCTGCTGGCCGAGTACGGCCTCTATGTCTTCATCCGCTTCGACACCTTCACCACGGCGATCGTCGACCAGTTCCAGTCGACCTTCAATGGACCGGCCGCCAACATGCTGGCCGGCGTGCTGGTCAGCTGCTGCTTCGTGCTGCTCGGCCTCGAAGTGCTGGTGCGCGGCGAGGAGCGCTATGCCCGTGTCGGCTCCGGCGCGGCGCGCCATCAGCAACGCACAAGCCTCGGACGCGCCACCCTGCCTAGCCTGCTCTTGCTAGTCGTCATCACGCTTTTGGCGCTCGGCGTGCCGTTCGTCACCATTGGCGGCTGGCTTGCCGCCGGCGGCTCCGCTGTCTGGCGCTTGGACGAGATCGGCCTGGCGCTTGGCCAGACGCTGTTCCTGGCGCTCGCCGGCGCGTTGCTCGCCACCGTCGCCGCCATGCCGATGGCCTGGATCTCGATCCGCGCGCCGGGGCCATTGCAGCGTCTTCTGGAGGGCTGCAACTACATCGTCGGCTCGCTGCCCGGGGTCGTCATCGCACTGGCGCTGGTCACTATCACCGTACGCATCGCGCTGCCGCTCTACCAGACCTTGTTCACCATCCTGGTTGCCTATGCGCTGATGTTCCTGCCGCGCGCGCTGGTCAGCCTGCGGGCATCGATCGCGCAGGCGCCGGTCGAGCTCGAACGCGCCGCTTCCAGCCTCGGCCGGCCGCCGCTGCAGGCGCTGTGGTCGACGACGATCCGCCTGTCGGCGCCGGGTGCCGCGGCCGGCATGGCCCTGGTGGCGCTCGGCATCATGAACGAACTGACCGCCACCCAGATGCTGGCACCGAACGGCACCCGCACGCTGGCGATGGCTTTCTGGTCCTACAGTGGCGAGATTGATTATGCCTCGGCGGCACCCTACGCCTTCATCATGGTGGCGATGTCGCTGCCCTTGACCTGGCTGCTCTATGTCCAGTCGAAACGGATGGCCGGACGATGAGCTTTCTCGAAATCAGCGGCCTGCACAAGCAATACGGTCCCGTGGCGGCCCTTGCCGGCGTCGACCTCAGCGTCGCCAGCGGCAGCCGCACGGCGATCGTCGGTCCTTCCGGTTGCGGCAAGACGACCCTGCTGCGGCTGATTGCCGGCTTCGAGGCTCCGGACCAGGGCCACATCACGCTCGACGGTGCCATATTGGCCAACGGCGGCGCTGCGGTGCCGGCATATCGCCGAGGCATCGGTGTGGTGGCGCAGGATGGTGCCCTGTTTCCGCATCTGACCATTGGCGACAATATCGGTTTCGGCATGGGCCGCGGCGAGGACAAGCGCGCTGAGCGCATCGTCGAGCTCGCCTATATCGTCGGGCTCGACAAGGCGATCCTCAAACGCCGCCCGCACGAGCTTTCCGGCGGCCAGCAGCAGCGTGTGGCGCTGGCCCGGGCCATGGCGATGAAGCCCAGGCTGATGCTTCTCGACGAGCCGTTCTCGGCGCTCGATACCGGCCTGCGCGCCTCGATGCGCAAGGCGGTGGCCGAACTTCTGGAGGCCGCCGGCATCACCACCATCCTGGTGACGCACGACCAGGCCGAAGCGCTGTCCTTCGCCAGCCAGGTCGCGGTGATGCGCGACGGCAAGTTCTCGCAAATCGGCACGCCGCGCGAGCTCTATCTCAAGCCGAAGGACAGGATGATCGCCGAATTCCTCGGCGACGCCATCATCCTGCCGGCCAAGATATCAAATGGCTTCGCCAACTCGCCGCTCGGCCGCATCGCGGTCGACACCCATGACAGCCGCGATATCGCCCGCATCATGCTTCGCCCGGAGCAGATCGCGCTGAAGAGAACGTCGCGCGAGGGTATGTCCGGCACCTCGGACATGCTGTTCGGCGAGGTGACGGAATCCGAATTCGCCGGCTCGATGTGCACGGTCGCGGTGCGGCTCTTGAACAATGCCGATCCGCCCGATGCGGCAGCGATCGGCAACACGCCGCTGGTCCTGCGCAAACCGGGCATGGACGCGCCGGCGGTCGGCGAGATCGTCCGGCTGACTGTATCGGGAAAGGCGCATGTCTTCGCCTGAACGCCGCGTGGGTGGAGCGTAGGCCTATCTTTCTGATTAGCCGACGCGCTTTCCGGCCTGATCGAACCAGTGCAGCTTTTCTGCCTTGGCAACCACGCGCAATTGGTTGCCAACCGTGGCGGTGGCGCGACCCGCGACCCGCACGACGATCCTGCTGCCACCTGCAGCACAGTGAAGGAAACTTTCGGCGCCTACCGGTTCGACTGCCTCGACCAGCGCCGGCAGAATGAGCGCGCCGGACGGTGCCTCGGCCCCGAAGGTGACGTCGGCATCCTCGGGGCGGAAGCCGAGCGTGACGGCGTTCGCAGGCGCAAATTCAATCGTCTTGCCATCAGCCAGCGCCGGACCAGCCGGGCCTTGCGAAAGGGGCAGGAGATTCATCGGCGGCGCGCCAATGAAGGAAGCGACGAAGGTCGAGGCCGGCCTTTCGTAGACGTCGAGCGGCGCCCCCATTTGCTCGACCAGTCCGGCATTCATGACGACGAGGATGTCGGCCAACGTCATCGCCTCGAGCTGGTCATGTGTGACATAGACCGACGTGACGCCAAGCGAGCGCTGCAGGTTCTTTATCTCGACGCGCATCTGGCCACGCAATTTGGCATCGAGATTGGAGAGCGGTTCGTCGAAAAGGAAAACCCTCGGATTGCGCACAATGGCACGACCCATGGCGACACGCTGGCGCTGGCCGCCGGAAAGCTCGCGCGGGCGGCGGTCGAGCAGCGCCGAAAGTTCCAGTATTTTCGCCGTCGCGCGGACCCGGCTGTCGATCTCATCTTTCGGCGTGCCGCGGTTGCGCAGCCCATAGGCCATGTTGTCGTAGACTTTCATATGCGGATAGAGCGCGTAGTTCTGGAACACCATGGCGATGTCACGCTCGGTCGGACCGGTTGAGTTTACGATCTTGCCGTCGATCGCAACTGTTCCCGAGGAGATGGTTTCAAGCCCGGCGATCATTCTGAGCAGCGTGGACTTACCGCAACCCGACGGGCCGACCAGCACGCAAAGCTCCTTGTCGGGAACTGCGATTGAAACGCCCTTCACGGCCTCGAAACCGCTGGGGTAGACCTTCTTCACATCCTTCAGATCGACGGTCGCCATTCAGCTTCTCACTTTTCGGAATCGACCAGGCCGCGAACGAACCAGCGTTGCATCAGCACCACGACCAGGATCGGCGGCACGATGGCCAGCATCGCTGTAACCATGACCAGGTGCCATTGCGTATCGGCATCGGCGAAGGAGACCATCTTTCTGAGCGCGATGACGATCGTGTTCATGTTGCTGCTGTTGGTGACGAGCAACGGCCACAGATACTGTGTCCAGCCATAAATGAAGAGGATGACGAACAGCGCCGCGATATTTGTCCGCGACAGCGGCAACAGGATATCGAAGAAGAAGCGCCACGGCCCCGCACCGTCGACCCGCGCCGCCTCAACCAATTCGCCAGGAATTGTCATGAAGAACTGGCGGAACAGCAGCGTGGCGGTGGCCGAGGCGATCAGCGGGATGATCAGGCCCGCATAAGTGTCGATCATGCCGAGATCGACCATCACCTTGTAGGTTGGCAGGATGCGCACCTCGACGGGGAGCATCAGGGTGATGAAGATCAGCCAGAAGAAGGTCATGCGCAGCGGAAAGCGGAAGAACACGATCGCATAGGCAGACAGGATCGAGATGAATATCTTTCCCACCGCGATGCCGAGCGCCATGATCGTCGTGTTGAGCAGCAGCCTGCCGACGCTGACGCCGCCGATGCGGCCGACACCGCCGAACAATGCCTCGCTGTAATTGTTCCAGAACTGATCGCCGGGCAGGAGCGGCAATGGCGGCCTGAGGATCGTTTGCAGCGTCTGCGTCGAGGCAACGAACGTGTAGTAGATCGGGAAGGCGACGATCAATATGCCGAGGATCAGCATGGCGTGGGCGATGACGGTGCGGAGCGGTGACTGGCCGATCATCGCTCGCCCTCAGCCGTAATGGACTTTGCGTTCCACATAGCGGAACTGGATGGCGGTGAGCGAGATGACGATGATCATCAGGATGACCGACTGCGCCGCCGAGTCACCGAGGATCAGATTGACGAAGCCGTCATTGTAGACCTTGTAGACCAGCGTCTCAGTCGTCTTGCCCGGACCGCCCCCGGTGACGGCATGGACGATGCCGAACGTGTCGAACAGGGCATAGACGGTGTTGACGACCAGCAGGAAGAAGGTCGTCGGCGCAAGCAGCGGGAAGACGATGGTCCAGAATCGCTTGGTCTCGCCGGCGCCGTCCATGGCCGCGGCCTCGATCAAGGCTTTCGGCACCGCCTGCAGGCCGGCGACGAAGAACAGGAAATTGTAGCTGATCTGCTTCCAGGCAGCGGCGGACACCAGCAGGATCATGGCGTGGGTGCCATTGAGCAGTGGATCCCAGGCGATGCCGAAACTCCTCAGCATGTAGGCCAGCGACCCGATCGAAGGGTTGAAGAGGAACAGCCACAGCATACCGGCAATCGCCGGCGCCACCGCGTAGGGCCAGATCAAGAGCGTGCGGTAGAGACCTTTGCCGCGCACCACCTTCTCTGCCATGACCGCCAGCAGGAGCGCCACGCACATGGCGACGATAGCGGTCGCAAGGGAAAACACCACCGTGACCTTGATCGAGTTCAGGTAGGCCGGATCGGCAAGCACTTTCCTGAAATTGGCGAACCAGACGAACTTGGTCCTCAGCCCGAACGGATCCTGCCTGAGCATGGATTGGTAGAACGCCTGACCGGCCGGCCAGTAGAAAAAAACGAGCGTGATGGCCAGTTGCGGCGCCACAAGCAGGTAGGGAAGGACCTTGTTGGGGAACACGACGCGAGGGGTCACGGAGCCACTCCGAGGTGATGAGGCGGGGGGCACCATGCGGCACCCCTCTCCGCCAAGATGGCTTTGATGAGCGTTTCGGACTGGGCATCATCGACCATTGGCGAAATCGCAAGGCACGGCAAAACTCCCCTCACCGAGGGGAGATGCCCGGCGGGACAGGTAGGTGCGCCGTAGAGCAAGGACCTGCGCTCGCTCTAATTCCCCAGCGCTTCCTTGATCGCGGCATTGCCACGCGTAACCGCATTGTCGAGCGCCTGCTGCGCGGTCTGCTGGCCGGCGAGCATCTTCTCGAACTCCTCGTTCTGGATATCGCGCACCTGCGGCAGATTCGGCAGACGTACGCCCTTGGAATTGTCGGTCGGCGTCTTACCCGTCATCTGCAGGATCGGGGTCTCGCGGCCGACATTCTTGTCATAGAAACCGGACTTCTTGGTCGCTTCATAAGCCGCCAGCGTTACCGGCAGATAACCCGACTTCTGGTGCAGGTATTCTTGCACCTCGGTCTTCGACAGGTAGGCGAAGAAGGCCGCGACGCCCTTGTATTCCTCATCGGATTTGTCCGCGAAAACCCACAAGCTGGCGCCACCCGGCGTCGTGTTCTGCGGCGCACCCTTGGCGTCGCTGTCATACGGCAATTGGCCAATGCCGTAATTCATGCCGGACTTGACGATATCGCCAAGCCCGCCGGACGATTCGGTCATGATCCCGCATTCGCCCGCAAGGAAGATCTGCTTGGCTTCGGAGGTGCGGCCGCCATATTTGAAGGTGCCGTCCTTGGCGAGGTCCGCCAGCGCCTGGAAATGGTTGACGAAAATCGGCGCGTTGATCTTGAGCTCGACATCGCCGCCGGCCAGACCGTTCTGCTGGGTGGCCCATGACACGTCATTCCAGGCCGCGAAATTCTCCAGATGTATCCAGGTCAGCCAGGTCGAGGTGTAGCCGCAGGCGGCCGCGCCGCTCGCCTTGATCTTCTTGGCGTCTTCCCACACTTCATTCCAGGTCTTGGGTGGGCTATCGACGTCGAGACCAGCCTTCTTGAAGATATCCTTGTTGTAATAAAGGATCGGCGAGGAGGAGTTGTAGGGGAAGGAGAGCATGGTGCCGTCCGGCTTCGAATAATAGCCGACTATGCCTGGCAGATACTGGCTCTTGTCGAAGGTCATTCCAGCGCTGGTCAACACATCGGCTGCGGGCTTGATGGCACCTTCGGCCGCCATCATCACGCCGGTGCCGACGTCGAACACCTGGATGATGTCTGGCGCCTGGCCCGCGCGGTAGGCGGCAATGCCGGCATTCAGCGTCTCGGGATACGTGCCTTTGAACACCGGAACGAGCTCATAGTCGCTCTGGCTGGCATTGAAATCTTTGGAGATCTTGTCGACGACTTCGGCATTGGCGCCAGTCATGGCGTGCCACCAACTGATCTGCGTGACGGCAAAAGCGGAGGTTGAGGAAAGCATCATAAAGGTAGCGGCAACACCGGCCGCGAAGCCGAAGGACTTCATGTTTCATCTCCCGTTTGTCATTGGCGAAAGGGGGCACTCCCGCGAAGGCAATATGTGTCGCTCATGACAATCAGACAACGGTTTTGTTGCAGATCGACGAACTTCACCCTTTACCTGACGCAACGCTCGCCTCCGCTTGGAGGCATGGAGAGCGATACGGTTAGCCGGCTTAGCGCGACGACAAGCGCGCCAGGAAGCACCGTCGGGACTGTCAAGCTGGCTTTCGGCGTGTCAGCCCTGATTGCAGCCGCAGCAACCCGAAGAGACACGCCAAGGTTGCAGCCGACTTTATCGATCCCTCAACGGCAACGCGCTACTCGATACTGCTGCCCTGTTTATTTCCAAAGCTCAGGTGAAATAAATGCTGACGGTCTACAATTGTATCGTCAACGAACACGATCTGAGACTGGTCGCACTCGCCGCGCTGATCTGCGGAATTTCCTGCTTCTCTGCTGTCAACCTGCTTCAGCACATAAGCCGTTCCACAGATCGGAACCGGCTTGCCTGGCTGATGATCGCGGCCACTTCGACCGGCTTTGGCATCTGGGCAACGCACTTCATCGCCATGCTCGCATTCACACCGGGCATACCCAGTGCTTATGATCCGGCACTCTCCGTGCTTTCGCTCGCTGCTTCGGTCACTTTGACGGCAGCCGGCATGTGGATCGCCACCTTGCGGGATGAGTTCGACTATCATCTCGTCGGCGGCGCCGTGCTGGGCGGCGGTATCGCAGCCATGCACTACATCGGCATGGCGGCGTTCGAGGTTCAGGGCCGTATCGAGTGGAACCTGTTGCTTGTCGCCGTTTCCCTGCTGGCCGGCGTAACGCTCGCGGCGCTGGCGCTGCGTGTCGTGCAGCGCCGCCCCTCCTTGAAGGCGACATCCGGCGGCGCGGTGCTGCTGACGCTGGCGATCTGCACTCTGCATTTCATCGGTATGGGTGCCGTCTCCATCTTCCCCGATCCCTCGATCGTCATATCCGAATACACGATCGAGCCGACCTCGCAGGCTTTCGCCGCCGCCGCCGCCACACTGGTGATCCTGGTTCTGTCGGCATCGGCGCTGTGGATCGATTTGCGCTTCCGTCGCCAGAAGCTCGAGGTCGACCGCATGCACGGCCTGGCCAATGCCGCCGTGGAGGGGCTGATCGTCTGCGACGGCAACCGCATCATCAGTGCCAATGACAGCATTGCGGCACTGACGGGCATCGCAACAGCGACGCTGAACGGAATGCAGCTTGGCGATCTCTTCGGATCCGATATGTCGGGCTTCGGCGAACAGCCGCAGGAGGCCGAATTGAGCGGTCGCGATGGCACGAGCATTCCTGTCGAGCTGATCGCCAGGAGCATCGACTACTGTGGCAAACCGCACAACGTGGTCGCGGTCCGCGATATTCGCGAGCGCAAGAAGGCGGAACAGGAGATCCTGCGGCTTGCCCATTTCGATCCCTTGACCGGACTGGCCAATCGCCGCAGCTTTTCCGGCCGGCTGGAGACGGAAATCGCTGCGATGGGCCGGACCAGGAAAGGCGGCCAGCTTGCGCTTCTGCTGCTTGATCTCGACCGGTTCAAGGAGGTCAACGACCTGTATGGGCACGGCGCGGGCGACGCCATGCTGCAGAAGGTTGCGCAGTGCGCGACCGGTATCCTTCGTCCAGGGCAGATGGTGGCGCGGCTGGGCGGCGATGAGTTCGCCATCATCGCGCCGAACCTGGCCGACCCGTTGGAGGCGGGCCGTATCGCCAACGCGGTGCTGACCGCCATGCGCGAGGAAAACCGGCTCTCGGTCGGCGGCGGCCTTGTGTCGGCAAGCATCGGCATTGCGGTGTATCCGTCGGATGCCGAAAACCAGGCCAGCCTGATAAGCCACGCCGATACGGCACTCTACCGGGCCAAGACCGAAGGCAAGGACACTTACCGTTATTTCGAAGCATCGATGGGGGCCGAGGCCCGCGACAAGCGCGTCATGGAGCACGAACTGCGCCAGGCGGTCGCACGCCAGGAGTTCTATCTCGTCTACCAGCCGCAGAAAGAGATCAGCAGCGGAAAGATGGTCGGCTTCGAAGCGTTGGTCCGCTGGCGGCATCCGACGCGCGGCGACGTGTCGCCGGCCATATTCATCCCGGTGGCCGAAGACAGCGGCGCCATTGGCCAGATTGGCGAATGGGTGCTGACGGCTGCCTGCGAGGAAGCCGCCCGCTGGGAAAATCCGCTGACAGTGGCCGTCAACGTTTCGGCGGTGCAGCTCCACAACACGAATTTCAGCCGCAAGGTCCACGAAACATTGCTGAATTCCGGCCTGGCGCCCGGCAGGCTCGAGCTTGAGATCACCGAGACGGCGCTTGTCAAGGACATGCCGCGGGCGCTGGCCACCTTGCGGCAGGTCAAGGCGCTGGGCGTGCGCGTGGCCATGGACGATTTTGGAACCGGCTATTCCTCGCTCTCCAACCTCCGCGCCTTCCCCTTCGACAAGATCAAGATCGATGGCTCCTTCATCAAGTCGGTCGACAAGAACGGCCAGGTCGCGGCGATCGTGCGCGCCGTCCTGGGACTTGGACGCGGTCTCGGCCTGCCGGTTCTGGCGGAGGGGGTCGAGACGCTCGGCGAACTGAAATTCCTGGACGCCGAAGCCTGCGAGATCGGCCAGGGCTATTATATCGGCAGGCCAGCTCTCATCGAAGAATTCGGCGATCTGACCAATGTCGTCGCACCCGCTGTCGGCAGCAAACCCGCTACCTTGCGCGACAGAAGCGTTCTGGCCTTCGCACCGGCACCTGCGCTAGCCACACGCTAGACTAGAGGCTCTCGGGCTTGAGTGCCGTCTCGACCAGCCGCCTGGCGTCCGGCCCCGACCATTCGGCCGGGCCGTTCATATGGGCGATCAGGCAGCCCTCGCCGTCGACCAGCATGGTGACAGGAAGGCCTAGCGCCAGGCCGCGCTTCTTGAGGTCGTTGAACAGCGCCATCGTCGAATCCCGGTAATAGCCAAGCGTCGCGACGCCGGTATCGCTGAGGAACTTCTTCGGCTTCACATCGTCGCCGGCATCGACATTGACGGCGATCACTTGAAAGGCGTCGCTGCCCTTTTCCTTCTGCAGCGCATCAAGCGCCGGCATTTCGGCACGGCACGGCGCGCACCATGTCGCCCACAGATTGAGCAGCACCGTCTTGCCGGCATGATCGGCAATCGTCATCGGCTTGCCGTCCGGACCGTTGAAGGCAAGGCTCTTCAGGGATTGTGGCGGATCGGCCGGCAAAAGTGCCGCGACCTCACCGGTGGCCGAAGCCGCGACCTTCTTGGCGCGGTCGCTCTTGGCCGCGCAGGCCACGTCGTCCTTGCTCTCACCCACGGCAGCTTGTGCCGGTGCATTGTTGCCAGACCGGCTCTCGCTGACATATACCGCGACCGCGCCCGCCAGCGCGCCCGCCACCAAGGCGGCGAGGATCAGGCGCGGGGCCGGGAAGAATCTACTACCGTCTGCCATTTTCTCAAAACTGCTCCGAAGCACGGGTTATAGCCATGAGCGACAAGAAAACCAGCAACCAGATGTGGGGCGGACGTTTTGCCTCGGGTCCGGCCGCCATCATGGAAGCGATCAACGCGTCTATCTCCTTCGACCGCAAACTCTATGCGCAGGACATCAAAGGCTCGATCGCCCATAGCGAGATGCTGGCGCAAACGGGCATTATTTCGGCGGCCGATCAAGAAAAAATCGCTGACGGGCTGAACACGATCCTGAGAGAGATCGAGGCGGGCAGCTTCGAGTTCTCGACGCGGCTCGAAGACATCCACATGAACATCGAGGCGCGCCTTGCCGATCTGATCGGTCCGGCGGCCGGCCGCCTGCACACCGCCCGCTCGCGCAACGATCAGGTCGCGGTCGATTTGCGGCTCTGGGTCAAGGAGGAGTGCTTTCGCGTCGCCGAGGCGTTGAAGGGGTTGATTGAGGCGTTGCTGGAGCGGGCCGAGGAGCATGCGGCGACCGTGATGCCGGGCTTCACCCATATGCAGGCGGCCCAGCCGGTGACCTTCGGCCATCACTGCATGGCCTATGTCGAGATGTTTTCGCGCGACCTGTCGCGCGTGCGCGATGCCATCGAACGGATGGATGAAAGCCCGCTCGGTGCCGCCGCACTTGCCGGCACAAGCTTCCCGATCGACCGCCACCGGACCGCCAAGGGGCTCGGCTTCCGCGAGCCGATGCGCAATTCGCTCGACAGCGTCTCGGATCGCGATTTCGCGCTCGAGTTCCTCGCTCTTGCCGCGATCTGCGCCACGCATCTGTCGCGGCTGGCCGAAGAGATCATCATCTGGTCGACGCCGCAATTCGGCTTCGTCAGGCTGTCGGACTCGTTTTCCACCGGCTCGTCGATCATGCCGCAGAAGAAGAATCCCGATGCCGCCGAACTGGTGCGCGGCAAGACCGGCCGCGTCACCGGCCATCTGGTCGGCCTGCTGACGGTGATGAAGGGCATGCCTTTGACCTATGGCAAGGACATGCAGGAAGACAAGGAATCGGTATTCGACGCCGCCGAGACGCTCGACCTGATGCTGGCGGCGATGACCGGCATGGTCTCGGACATGACGGTCAACGCAGCCGCGATGAAGAAGGCCGCCGGCTCCGGCCACGCGACAGCAACCGACCTTGCCGACTGGCTGGTGCGCACGCTCGGCCTGCCGTTCCGAGAGGCGCATCATGTCACCGGCCGGGCGGTGGCGCTGGCCGAAGACAAGAAGGTGGGGCTGGAGAAGCTTTCGCTGGAGGATCTGCAGTCGATCGATCCCGGCATCACGGCCGACATATTCTCAGTGCTGGCGGTGCAGAACTCGGTCAAGAGCCGCACCAGTTTCGGCGGCACCGCGCCGTCGGAAGTGAGGAAGCAGATCCGCGCCTGGAAAAAGCGACTGGCGAAAGCGTAATGCCGGATGTTGCGCCAGCAATATCCCGGACATGCGACCAGCAATATCCGGACGTTGCGCCAGATATTGCGACGAGCAATATCTCGGGGTGCAATGCGCCGAGAACTCGGCTAAAAGCGGCGGCTGACAAACGTTTCGGACGGATGGATCGATGACCGGAAGCAGGATTTTGGTGACGCTGACGCTGCTGGTGGCGATCGCGGCCGTTTCGGCCTGCGGCAGGAGGGGCGCTCTCGACACGCCCTATGAGGCGGCCGTGCAGGCGCGCAAGGATGCCTCGAAGGCCCACCAGCCCGTGCCGCCGGAGCCGGAAAAACCGGTCAAGGACAAGAAATTCATCCTCGACCCGCTGATCTAGAGCCGACGAGAGCCGGGCCTCCAAACCGATCTCATCGCGCCCCAACTTTCCGGAACCACTCCCGTGAACCATTTCGACTACCGCGATGGCGTGCTCCATGCCGAGGACGTGGCGATACCAGATATCGCCGCACAGGTCGGCACGCCATTCTACTGCTATTCGACGGCCACCCTGACCAGGCACTACCGGGTGTTTGCCCAGTCTTTCACCGGGCTCGACACGCTGGTCTGCTACGCCATGAAGGCCAATTCCAACCAGGCCGTCCTGCGGACGCTGGCGAAGCTCGGCGCCGGCGCCGACGTGGTTTCGGAAGGTGAATTGCGCCGGGCGCTGGCCGCCGGCATTCCGGCCGGCAAGATCCTGTTTTCGGGCGTCGGCAAGACCGCGCGCGAAATGGACTTTGCCCTTGCCGCCGGCATCCTCTGCTTCAACGTCGAGTCCGAGCCTGAACTCGAGCTGTTGTCGGCGCGAGCCGTTGCCCTCGGCAAGGTGGCGTCGATCTCGCTGCGCATCAATCCCGATGTCGACGCCAGGACCCACAAGAAGATCTCCACTGGCAAGGCCGAGAACAAGTTCGGCATCCCGTGGCAGCGGGCGCGGCAGGTCTATGCCCGCGCGGCAAAGCTTCCCGGCATCAGGATCACCGGCATCGACACCCATATCGGCAGCCAGATCACCGAGCTGCAGCCCTTCGACGACGCCTTCGCCCTGCTTGTCGATCTGGTCGGCGCGCTGCGGGCGGACGGCCATGCCATCGAGCATATCGACCTCGGCGGCGGCCTCGGCATCCCCTATCGCGTCGACAACAACCCGCCGCCGCTGCCCGATGCCTATGCCCAGATCGTCAGGAAGCATGTCACCAAGCTCGGGCTGAAGGTAATGTTCGAGCCGGGCCGGCTGATCGTAGGCAATGCCGGTATCCTCGTCTCGGAAGTGATCTTCGTAAAAGAAGGCGACGCCAAGAACTTCCTCGTCGTCGACGCCGCCATGAACGATCTCATCCGGCCGACGCTCTACGATGCCTTCCACGATATCCGTCCAGTCGTGCAGCCGCCGGCGGACACGCCGCGCATGATGGTCGACGTCGTCGGCCCGGTCTGCGAGACCGGCGATTATATCGGCCTGGACCGCGATCTGCCCAGGCTGAAGGCCGGCGACCTGATTGCCGTCTCCACCGCGGGCGCCTATGGCGCGGTGCAGGCCGGTACCTACAACACCCGCTTGCTGGTTCCGGAAGTGCTGGTCGACGGCGACCGGTTCCACGTCGTGCGCCCACGCCTGACCTATGACGACCTGATCAGGCTGGATTCCGTGCCCGACTGGCTTGCATAGAAGCGCCGGAAACACACCGACCCGTCAAAGGGAGCAATCATGACGAACGGCATCACCGTCACACGCGAGCGCATTGCCGCGATGGAACCGCGCATCCGCCCCTATATCAGGCACACGCCGGTGCTGCGCGTCGACATGGCCGACTTCGATCGGCCGCCGCTGGCCGTCGACCTGAAGCTCGAATGCCTGCAGCATTCCGGCTCGTTCAAGGCGCGCGGCGCCTTCACCAACCTGCTGGAGCGTGCGGTCCCAAAGGCCGGTGTCGTCGCAGCATCGGGCGGCAACCATGGCGCGGCCGTCGCCTATGCCGCCATGCGGCTTGGCCACAAGGCGACCATCTTCGTTCCCGAAGTGAGCCCGGCAGCCAAGCTGGAACGGATCCGCTCCTATGGCGCCGAGCTGATCGTCGGCGGCGCCCGCTATGCCGAAGCGCTGGCCGCCAGCGAACGGTTCGCCGAGGAGACCGGCGCCTTGCAGATCCATGCCTTCAACCAGGAGGAAACGCTCGTCGGCCAAGGCACGCTCGGGCTCGAAATCGAGGCCGATTTGCCTCGGATCGACACGCTGCTGGTCGCTGTCGGCGGCGGCGGTCTGATCGGCGGCATCGCTGCCTGGTTCGCGGGCCGCATCCGCATCATCGCCGTCGAGCCGGAAGGAGCGCCGACGCTGCATCGCGCCTTCGAGGCCGGACACCCCGTCGATGCGCCGGCCGAGGGCATCGCCGCCGATTCACTGGCGCCAAAGCGCGTCGGCGAAATGATGTTCCCGATCGCCGAGGCCTATGTCGAACGCTCGATCCTGGTCGGCGACGACGACATCGTCGCCGCGCAGAAGGCGCTGTGGAACCGAACCCGCATCATCTCCGAGCCGGGAGGTGCGGCCGCCTTTGCCGCGATCCTGTCGGGCCGCTATGCGCCGGCACAGGGCGAACGGGTCGCCGTGCTGGTCTGCGGGGCGAATGCGGATCCCACTACCTTCTAAAGGGCCTGCTGCCTTCTAAAGCGATGCAGGATGGAACTATAACGGTCCACTTCACGTTTTTTCGAACCGCCTCGCCTTTGCCGTGTTTGCTGGTATTCTTTGAGTCGTGAGGCGTCGGGCTATCTGCCCGCTCCACAGCATGATCCCGAAACATGGAATCCCTTTCGGAACAGATCATGCTCAAAGGGATAGGGCCGCATCCCGGTTTCGGGATGCCATAGGCTCAAGGAAGGGCCGATGACGCAACGACCCACCTTCAGCAGCGATCGCGGCCTCGCCGGGCGGCTGGCTTTGAGCAGGCTGGCCACGCGGGTCTCGATGGTGGTCGAGCGCGGCTGGCCGTTGCTGCTTCCCCTCGTCATCGTTGCCAGCCTGTTCCTCAGCATCTCCTGGCTCGGGCTATTCTCCCGGCTGCCGGATATGGCGCGCATCGGCCTGGTCGCTGCCTTTGCCGTAGCAGCACTGGCCGCGCTTTATCCCCTGCGTTTCTTCCGCCTGCCGGGCGCCGGCGAAATCGACCGCCGCATCGAGGCAGCCAATCAACTGTTGCACAGCCCGGTGCTGGTGCAGACCGACCGGCCAAGCGGCCGGGAAAGCAGCTTCTCGCAGGCGCTATGGCGCGAACACCAGAAGCGCATGGCCGGAAAGCTCGACAACCTCGGCGCCGACCTGCCGCGCACGCGCGTGCCGGAGCGCGACCCTTGGGCCCTGCGCGCGGTAGCGGCCCTTTTGCTCGTTACCGCCTTCGCCTTCTCCTTCGGGCCGACGGGCGGCAGGATCAGCGACGGGTTCAATGCCCATGGCGCGCGCGATATCGTGCCGCCGCGCATCGACGCCTGGGTGACGCCGCCGTCCTACACCGGCAAGCCGCCGATCTTCCTGACCGCCGACGCCAACCAGGCCATCCCGACCTTTACGGTTCCCGAAGGCAGTGACGTTTCGCTGCGCGTGACGGGCGGCTCAGGCGAGGAAACGCTCGGCTACGCCGACAAGAATGGCAATTCCCGCGCCATCGACCCGGCTGCACCGCAGGCCGCCGCCAAGCCGGCTGCAAGCCCGGCGACGCCGTCCAAGGTGCGCCAGTTCACCAGCAAGCTGACCGGCGACGGCACGCTGACGCTGACGTCGGGCGAGGACCAGCTCGGCCGCTGGGCCTTCGCGGTCGTACCGGACAAGCCGCCGCAGATCCGCTTCGTCGGCGAGCCCAAGCGCGCCGCCAACGGCGCCTTCGAGCTCAACTACCAGATCGACGACGACTATGGCGCCGCCACCGCCAAGGCGGTGTTCGCGCTTGCCGATCCGCAGGCGCCGAATGCGCGTCCACTGTACGGTGCACCTGAAATGCCGCTGACGCTGCCGCGTCGCGGCGGCAAGTCGAACGCCGCCAGGACCTCCAAGGACCTGACCGAGCATGTCTGGGCCGGCAGCAGCATCAAGCTGACGCTGGTCGCTACCGACGATGCCGGGCACACCGCATCGAGCGAAACCAAGACGCTGCTGATGCCGGAGCGGCCTTTCGCCAATCCGCTGGCACGCGCCGTGATCGAACAGCGCCGCCTGCTGGCGCTCGACGCCAACGCCAAGCCGCGCGTGCTCGACCTGATGGACGCCATCACGCTGCGGCCGGAAGACACCTTCGACAACATGTCCCACTACCTCGCCATCATGAGCGCCCGCACCCGGCTGAAGATGGCCGACAGCGACGATCAATTGCGCAGCGAGGTCTCCTATCTCTGGGAAATCGCGCTCGGCATCGAGGAAGGCAATCTTTCGGCCGCCGAAAAGCGGCTGCGCCAGGCGCAACAGGCGCTGCAGGACGCCATCAAGAATGGCGCCAGCGACGCTGAAATCGAAAAGGCGATGAAGGAACTGCGCGAGGCGATGAACCAGTTCCTGCAGGAATTCGCGGAGCGCGCCAAGCAAAATCCCAACGCCCCGCAGATGCAGCAGAATGGCCAGGAACTGCGCCAGAGCGACATCGATCGCATGATGGACCAGATCGAGAACCTGGCGAAGTCCGGTGATCGCGACAAGGCCCAGCAATTGCTGTCGCAACTGCAGGACATGATGAACAATCTGCAGGCCGGCCGGCAGCAGCAAGGCGGCCAGCAGGACAGCGAGATGCGCCAGCAGATGGACAAGCTGGGCGAGATCCTGCGCCGTCAGCAGGAGATGATGAACGACACCTTCCGCATGGATCAGATGCAGCGCGGCGAGCGCCAGCGCGGGCAGAACCGTGACGAGCAGCTCGGCGAAGGCGGCCAGGATGAGGACAGACCCGGCGTCGGCGAAGACCGCGATCCGCTCGCCCGGCAAAAGCCGATGACGCCCCAGGAATTCGCCGATGCGCTGAAACAGCTGCAGCAGGGCCAGGGCCAGTTGCAGAGCGACCTCGAACAGCTGAAGAAGGGCCTCGAAGGCATGGGTATGGAGCCCAATGAAGGATTTGGCGAGGCCGGCAAGTCCATGGGCAATGCCGAACAGGCACTCGGCGAGGGCGAAGGCGATGCGGCCGTCGGCCATCAGGGCCGGGCGCTGGAAGCGCTGCGCAAGGGCGCCAAGGACATGATGAAGCAGATGCAGGCCATGCAGGGCGACCAGGGTGGCGGCGAGGAAGGCGGCCGCCAGCAGAACGCCGATCGCGATCCGCTCGGCCGGCCGCGCGCCAGCCAGGGTCCCGATTTCGGCGATTCGGTGAAGGTGCCCGACGAGATCGACGTCCAGCGCGCCCGCCAGATTCTGGAAGCGATCCGCAAGCGGCTCGGCAATGCGCTCAGCCCTGACATCGAACGCAGCTATCTGGAACGGCTGCTCGAGCTGAAATAGAGCAATTCCAGGAAATGTGTGAAGCGGTTTTCCGTCCGGAATTGCGAAAAAACAAGGGGATTGCCGCCCCCGTCCATCCCACCTGAAAACCCTCTCGCACGGTTGCACCACCATGCCCAGACTTGGCGCCGTCACACCCATCCTGCGCATCTTCGACATTGCCAAGGCGCGTGAATTCTATGTCGGCTTCCTCGACTTCAAGGTGCAGTGGGAACATCGCTTCGCCGACGACGCGCCGCTCTACATGGCGATCGGCCGCGACGGCTGCGTCCTGCATCTCAGCGAACATCATGGCGACGGTGCACCCGGCATCGCCCTGCGCATCGAGGTCGAGGACATCACGGCTCTTCATGGCGAGCTGACCGGCAAAAACTACCGCTTCGCCAGGCCAGGCGTGGAAGAGACGCCTTGGAAGACCCGCGAGGTATCGGTCGCCGATCCGTTCGGCAACAGGCTGCATTTCTACGAGGATGCCGCCGGCTGACTGAGCCTGTTGACGAAGGCTTCGCGGATCGCATCCTGCATGCCGTCGATCGCCTCGCCTGACGCGTTCGGGTTGCGGTGCATCACCACGTTCGAGGAATCGATGGCGCCGAATCCGTCCGCCGTGGTCAGTTCACGACAGCCGTCCGGAATGTTGCTGCGCGAGATCGGCGCGATCGCCAGTCCGGAGGTGACGGCGAGCTTGAGGCCGCCGGTGGTGTCGCTGGTATAGGCGACACGATAGGCAAGATCGCGCTGCTCCAACGATTTGATGGCGAAGTCCTTGCACCAGCCGGCCCGGTTGTAGAGCGCGATCGGCACCGGCTGTTCCTCATGCATGTGATGCAGGGACGATGTCACCCACACGGTCGGGTCGTGCATCAGCACTTCGCCGCCGGCGGGATCCTGCCATTCGAACACCACGCACAGATCGAGCTCGCCGGCAGCGAGCGCCGCCATCTGTGCCCCGGAATGGGCATAGCGCACGGTGACCTCGACCTGCGTATGACGCTTCGAGAAAGCGCCGAGCGCGCGCGACAGGATGGCGTGGCCATATTCCTCCGGAATGCCGATGCGCACCGGCCCGCCAAGCGGCGCTGCCGCCATCGATGCCGACGTCTCGTCGAGCAGCGAGACGATGCGGCGGGCGTTGACGATGAGTTCGCCGCCGCGCCGCGTCAACGCGACGCCGCGCGAACCGCGCTCGAACAGGCTGGCGCCGATCAGATCTTCGAGCTTCTTCATCTGCATCGACACCGCGGATTGGGTGCGGCCGGCCTGCTCCGCCGCCTTGGTGAAATTGCCGGTCTCGGCAATCGCCACGAAGGTGCGCAGGAGGTCGCTGTCGAGGGTCGGCCGCATGAAATCCGCCATAAGAGAATTTGATTGCTGGCATCATTCCAATTCGTTTGCAACATGTCAAACGGCGGATGATAGTCGCCTCACCCATTGGATATGCGGCTGCGAAATCAGCCGCGGACCAATCAAGAGTCCTCACTCGTGCCCGCTGCCCGAAACGGTGGCGGGTTCTTTTTACCCCGCAGGCGGCAGCTTCGGATCGTACGCGCAGGAGCCTGGATGCAGATGCAAAATCGGATGGTGGGCGGCATCCTGAGCCTGTGCCTCGGCGTGCTGGTCTTTTCGCTGCAGGATCCGCTCGTCAAAGCCGTGTCGAGCGGTTATCCAGTGACCGAGGTGATGGCGATCCGCTCGATCGTCGCTCTGCCAATCCTGATCGTTCTGGTGCATGCCGACGTCGGCTTGCGGGCGATCCTGTCGAAGCGATTCGGCATGCTGACGGTGCGCGCCTTCATCCAGTTCACCTCCTATACGATGTACTACCTGGCCATCGCCGCCTTGCCGCTTGCCGATGCGGTGGCGCTTTATTTCATGGCGCCGCTGTTCATCATGGTGCTGGCCGGGCCCTACCTTGGCGAGCGCGTCTCCTGGCAGACACTGGCAACCGTGCTGATCGGCTTGTTCGGCGTCCTCGTGATGCTGCGCCCCGGCGCAGGGCTGTTCGACTGGGCAGCGCTGCTGTCGCTGGGCTCGGCGGCGCTCTATGGTTTTTCGCAGCTGATGGCCCGCAAGATCGGCGACACCGAATCGTCCACCGTGATGGCCTTCTATCAGAACGGCGCCTATCTGGTTGGCGCCGCCGTGGTTGCCGGCGCGTTTCACCTTGCCGGCATAACCCACGCCGTCCACCCCAGCCTCGAATTCCTGGTAAGGCCATGGCTTTGGCCGACGCTGCCGGATTTTCTCAAGATGGCCGCCTGCGGCTTCGTCGCCTCCGCCGGCATGATCCTGCTGTCGCAGGCTTACCGGATGGCGCCGGCCAACCGCGTTGCCACTTTCGAATATACCGGCATCCTGTGGTCGCCGCTGTGGGGTTTCCTGTTCTTCGCCGAGGTGCCGCGGTCGACGACCGTGATCGGTGCCGCCTTGATCATCGGCGCCGGCCTGCTGGCGCTCAACACCGAACGGCGCAAGAATGTTCCACCCGTGCTCGCTGCCGCCGACCCAGCCTGATCAGGCGAAGCAGATCAGCGCCCGTTCGACACGCGAGCGGATTTCAGCCAGCGTGAAGGGCTTCTGCACGACATCGAGGATGATGCCGTTCAATTCCTCGGCGCGCTCGCGCTGGTCGGCATAGCCGGTCATCAGCACGATCTTGATGGCGGGAAACAATGCTGCCGCCGCTATCGCCATCTCGATGCCGTCCATCTCCGGCATGCGGATATCGGAGACGACGAGATCATAGCCGCCACGCGCGGCCTGGATCAGCGCAAGCCCCTGCGCGCCATCCGCAGCGATATCGATTGTGTGCCCGGCGCGTTCAAGCGCGCGGGCGGCCAGGGTGCGGACGGACTCATCGTCCTCGACGATCAGAAGCTTTGCCATGGCCGGCATATTTGGCCGCCAAAAGTTGACTTTTCCTGAAAGCGCTGAGGATCAGCAAACCTTTTTGCTGCCGCTCAGGCATCCCCTTTGACGACACCGACAAAGGGCAACTCGCGAAAGGCATGGGCTACATCCATGCCGTAGCCGACGACGAAATAGTCGGGGCAGTCGAAGCCGACATAATCGGCATTGAGTTCGGTCTGGCGGCGCATGCGCTTGTCGAGCAGCACGGCGATCGAACAGCTCTTGGCGCCCCGCGACAGCATCAGCTCCCGGGTGAAGCTCAGCGTCTTGCCCGATTCGAGAATGTCGTCGATCAGCAGCACGTCGCGGCCAGCGACCTCATTGTCGATGTCGCGCAGCACCCTCACCTCGCCGCTGCTGGTGCCGGCGCCATAGCTGGAGATGAAGATGAATTCGACCTCCGGCGACAGGCCGACATCGTGCATGGCGCGGATGAGATCTGCGGCGAAGATGAACGACCCCTTCAGCACCGAGATCACCAGGAGGTCATGGTAGTCGTGTCCGGCAATCTCCTTGGCGAGTTCGAGATTGCGCCGCGCGATCGCCGATGCAGAAAACAGGACTTCGATGTTCTTGCCGCGTACAATTGGCATTTTTCGCCCCGCTGATTTTCTTGCCTAAACGCGTTCACGCCCAGCATGTGTTGAGATTCAGGTCAGGCTGAGTCGAAAACGGTGGTTTCCGAGAACCGGAGCGGAGCGTACTGAAGTACGTGAGCACCGGAAGCGCACGAAACCGCCGTTTGCGGCCAGTCTCACCTGAATATCAGCACACGCTATTCGGCGAAGGTGACCGATACAGTTCTTACACCGTTTCTAGGCACGTCGAGCCGGCTGGCAAAGCCGAATCTTTCGCCAGAGGCCAGCGAACGGCCGGATGTCCCCAACGTATAGCGGGTGATGTGCCCGTCATTGCCGGTCACCCGGATTTCAAGCGGCGGCAGCTGCGCCGGTTTGGCGCCGTCATTGGCGGCCTCGCCATCGACGAACAGCGCAGGGTTCGGTCCGGAAGCATCGACGCGTGACGTGACGCCCGAAATGCTGAGCGCCGACGCTTGCGCGCTGGACAGGAACGGCACCTGGCGCACCAGCGCGTGCCCGCCGGAAACCCAGAAGGCGGCCAAGGCAGCGCCGATGCCGGCGATCCAGAAGATCGGCCCGCCGCGCGAGGCTGGTAGCCGCTCCGGCGGGGCTTCGGGCTTGCGCAGCATGTCCATGCCTTCGATGGGTGGCATGACGATCGCACGCGGCAGCGGCGAAACGCTTTCCACGGCAGGTGCAAGGCGCGGCATCACCACGTAATCGGCATCGACGATGTCGGCGGCCGAACCGCGCATGAACCGGTCCGTCGCGGCAATTGCCGCCGGATCGGTCATGATTTCGCCGGAAACCGGGCGCGCGGTTCGATCGTCAGCCATCATGGCCCCAGCATTGCAGCACGTGTTCGCTTTTCGTTTCTTTTGCGTAAACACAAATGGTTAACGCTTCCCCACCGGAGCCCTCGTGACGAGTCGAAAGAGCCTAGGAATTAACCGCCGGTTAACCATGCCGGCCGATGGTCTTTACCCAGAACAGGCCGGCTCACTGCCGTGCCGAATTTCAGGTCGTCGAAATTGATTCGCTTCGAAAATGTCGGCCTCCGCTATGGCATGGGTCCGGAAATCCTCCGCGACATCTCCCTGCACATTCCGGAGCGCTCCTTCCAGTTCCTCAGCGGGCCTTCGGGCGCCGGCAAGACGACCTTGCTGCGCCTGCTGTTCATGTCGCTGAAGCCGACGCGCGGGCTGATCACCATCTTCGGCAAGGATCGCTCCCGCATTTCCCGCACCGAGCTGCCGCATCTCAGACGCCGGATCGGCGTGGTGTTCCAGGATTTTCGGCTGCTCGACCACATGACCACCTATGAGAACGTCGCGCTGCCGCTGCGCGTGCGCGGGCGCGAGGAGGCGAGCTACCGCACCGATGTCACCGAGCTGTTGAAGTGGGTCGGGCTGGGCGAACGCATGCATGTGCTGCCGCCGGTTCTGTCCGGTGGCGAGAAGCAGCGCGCCGCGATCGCGCGGGCGCTGATCGAGCAGCCGGAAATCCTGCTCGCCGACGAACCGACCGGCAATGTCGATCCGCCGCTGGCGCGACGCCTGCTGCGGCTGTTCATCGAACTCAACCGTCTCGGCACCGCCGTGGTGATCGCCACCCACGACCTCGGCTTGATGGAGCAGGTCGACGCGCGCCGCATGATCCTGGCCGGGGGAAGGCTGGACATCTATGACTGAACTGTCCGCCGAACATTTTGTGGAAAGGGAGCAGGACGCCGAGGCGACCGAAGCAAAGCCGCGCGCCCAGCGCAGGATGGCGCCGATCGTGCCGGCGCAGAACATCGCCGGCCGGGCGCTGGTGCTGGTCATCGCCATCATGACCTTCCTGTCCTGCCTGACTTTCGGCGCGGTGACGCTGGTGCGCGACACAGCGTCCGTCTGGGAGAACCAGATTTCACGTGAGGCAACGATCCAGATCAAGCCGGTCGACGGCCTCGACATGGAAGCAGCCCTTACCCAGGCCTCGCAGATCGCCGGCGAATTCCCCGGCGTCAAGGCGACCCGGATCATCGACCGCGAGGCGACCGCGCGGCTCCTTGAGCCCTGGCTGGGCTCGGGCCTCAACATCGACGAATTGCCGGTGCCGCGACTGATCATCGTCACCATCGACGAGAACAGCCCGCCCGATTTCGCCGCCATACGCGCCGCGATCACCCCGAAACTGCCGAGCGCATCGCTCGACGATCACCGCACCTGGGTCGACCGGCTGGTGGCGATGGCCCGCACCACGGTGACCATCGGCATCGCCGTGCTGGCGCTGATGCTGTCGGCGACGGTGCTGACGGTGGTGTTCGCGACGCGCGGCGCCATGGCCGGCAACGGTCACATCATCGAGGTGCTGCATTTCGTCGGCGCCGAGGCACGCTTTATCGCGCGCGAATTCCGCCGGCATTTCCTGGTCACCGGCATGAAGGGAGCGGCGGCCGGCGGTGCTGCGGCAGTGCTCGTGTTCATCGTCTTTTCCTGGTGGTCGTCGCGCAATATGGCGACGCCGCAGGCCGACCAGGCGACCGCCCTGTTCGGCAATTTCGCCATCGGTTCGGCAGGCTATCTCGGTGTCGTCTTGATGGTGCTGGTGATCGGCGGACTGACGGCGGCAACCTCGCACGCCACCGTCGTTGCCTATCTCAGCGACATCGATGTCCGCCAACCGGATGCAGGCTAATTCATGTCCCCCAAAAGTGGGAACGGGTTTTGGGATAACGACATGGATAAAACACGGTGATCACGAATAGAGAATTCGCGTAACGCAAAGTGCGTCTTTTACCTACCCAAGGCCGCATTTCAGGATTAACCATATGGCGATGGACGCGCGGGATTCGACCGGTACGGCTGGGCAGATGCCAGTGGTGGTTGCACGTTCGCATGACCGCCGCGCTGTGAGCCGTCTAAGAGCCACGCTGCGCCTGTCCGCCCTCTCCGTCCTCATCCTTGCAACTTTGTTTGCCGGCGGTTTCGGTTGGTTCGCCAACAAGGTCAGTCACCTGACGACGCCCGCCAATCCGGCCAGGGCAGACGCGATCATCGTCTTGACCGGCGGCCAGTCCCGCCTCGATGCCGCGATGGATCTGCTGGCGTCCGGCAAGGGCGAACGGCTGCTGATCAGCGGCGTGCATCCTTCGGCCAGCCGTCGCCAGCTGCAGGCGGCAACCGGCGGCGACAAGAATCTGTTCTCCTGTTGCGTCGACATCGACCGCGCCGCGCTCGACACGATCGGCAATGCCGAGGAAAGCGCCAAATGGGTCGAGAGCCACGCCTATGGCACGGTGATCCTCGTCACCAACAATTATCATATGCCGCGCAGCCTGCTGGAAATGGGCAGGCTGCTGCATGGCGCCAAGCTCGAGCCCTATCCGGTGGTCAATTCCAACCTCGACAATGGCGGCTGGCTGACCAAGCCGCGGGCATTGCGCGTGCTGTTCACCGAATACAACAAATATCTGCTTGCGCTGGCGCGCGGCATCGTGCCTGTCAAGCCGACGCCCAACGGCATCGCGCTGGCCGAAACCGCGGCCGGCGGCTGATTATTCCCCTGCGGCCGCGCCCGAATTTCCCCTGAGCCGTGCGATCTCCTGCTCAAGGCGTTCGATACGCTTGTCCCGCTCGCCGAGTGCCGCCGCGACGTCGGCTGCCTCGAACCGTTGCGGGATGTGCTGCGGGCAGTTGGCATCCCAGGCCGAGACCGTGAACAGGACGACCTGCTCGGGGCGCGCTCCGTAGCCTTGCGGCATCAGCTTCGCCATCAGTTCGGCATCGTTCTCGACGACGCGCGCGGTGCCCCAGAGCTTGATGCGCTGGCGGTGCATATAGTCGATCAGGAACAGGAACGCCCTTGGATTGTCGGCCAGATTGCCCTGCGTGATGAACTGCCGGTTGCCGGAAAAATCCGCGAAGCCGATCGTATGTTCATCCAGCACCTTGAGGAAGCCGGCCGGCCCGCCGCGATGCTGGACATAGGGCTGCCCCTCGCGGTTGGCGGTCGACAGGAAGACGCTGGTCTGCATTTCGATGAAGGCGGCAAGATCCGGGGTGATGCCGGCCTGCCAGCCGCCACGCTCCTCGACGCGGGCATAGGACTGACGTGAGCCCTTGCGGGCCTGGATCGCCTTGACGGTCGGCGTGAAGGCGACGTCGCAGGTGACAGCATGCGCGTTCATGGAAAGCTTCCTTGCGGCAAGATGCTAAAGTCCGAGCTCCGACAGTGTCGGGTGGTCGTCCGGCCGCCGGCCGAGCGGCCAGTGATACTTACGATCGGCCTCGCCGATCGGCAGGTCGTTGATGCTGGCGATGCGCAGACGCATCAGCCCGTGTTCGTCGAATTCCCAGTTCTCGTTGCCGTAGCTGCGGAACCATGAACCGCTGTCGTCGCGCCATTCGTAGGCGAAACGCACGGCGATGCGGTTGCCGTGGAAGGCCCAGACCTCCTTGATCAGCCGGTAGTCGAGCTCGCGGCTCCATTTGCGCGTCAGGAAGGCCTGGATGGCGTCGCGGCCTTGCAGGAATTCGGCGCGGTTGCGCCAGCGGCTGTCCTTTGTATAGGCGAGCGCGACCCGCGCTGGATCGCGTGAATTCCAGGCATCCTCGGCCATGCGCGCCTTCTGCGCTGCGGTCTCGGCGGTAAACGGCGGCAGCGGCGGGCGGGCTTCGGACATGGCAACTCCTGTGCGAGGCCATGCTGCAGGCAGGGCCGACAGACTGGAATATAAGCCTTCCATCATTCAAAGGCAGATGGCATATTCGTAACTTGTCCTTCCATTTTTCGGAAGAACCTATGGATCGTCTCGAGGCCATGTCGCTCTTTGTCGCCGCGGTGGAGGCCGGCAGCCTTTCCGCGGCCAGCCGCCGTTTCGGCATTCCGCTGGCGACGGTCAGCCGCAAGATTTCCGATCTCGAGCGCCATCTGAACACACGCCTCCTGAATCGTTCGACGCGACGGCTGACACCGACCGATGCCGGCCAGGCCTATCTTGCCGCCTGCCGCCGCATCCTGGACGACGTCGGCGAGGCCGAACGCACGGCCGCCGGCGAATACAGTGTTCCGACCGGCGAACTGGCCATCACCGCGCCGGTCGTCTTTGGCCGCCTGCACGTGCTGCCGGTCGTCACCGGCTTTCTCGCCGCCTATCCCGACGTGGACATCCGCCTGACATTGGCCGATCGCATAACCCAGCTGGTCGAGGACCATTTCGATCTCGCCATCCGCATCGGCCGATTGCCCGATTCGAGCCTGGTCGCCATCGGCGTCGGCGCGATCCGCCGCGTCGTCTGCGCCAGCCCGGCCTATCTGGCCGAACACGGCACGCCAACGACCCCGGAGGATCTGGAAACACACGATTGCATCACCTTCGAGGGGCTCGCCTCCGCCGCCAGTTGGAGCTTCATCAAGGGCAAGGCCGAAATCCCGGTTCGGGTCCGCTCGCGGCTTCAGGTCAACACCGCCGAAGCGGCCATCGATGCCGCGATTGCCGGCGTCGGGCTGACGCGTGTGCTTTCCTACCAGATCGAAGCCGCGCTGCGGTCCGGCGCGCTGCGCGTCCTGCTGCAGGAATTCGAGCCGGCGCCATGGCCGGTAAGCCTGGTGCATGCGGGCCACGGCCTGCTGCCGGTCAAGCTGCGCGCCTTCCTCGATTTTGCCGCTCCGCGCCTGAAGGCGCGGCTGGCGCGGCTGATGTAGCGGAACCAGGCCAACCCATCGGTGGCCGTTCTTCGTCGCCACCCAAAGCGCCCTGCGGCCATTTCCTTTTTTCCCGCGCTTGGTGTAACCAACGCTCACCTCCTCACCGGGCTCCCCCAATGCTCTACATCAGATCGCTGACGTTCAATTTCGTCTTTTACGTCAACCTGATCGTCCAGATGATCCTCTGGACCCCCTACTATTTCCTGTCGCCCCGGCACCGCGCCTGGTTCGTGCCGAAATTCTGGTCGCGCACCTCGATGTGGCTTTACGAGAAGATCGCCGGAACGAAGAACGAGATCACCGGCCGGGAAAACCTGCCCGAAGGCTCCTTCATCCTGGCACCAAAGCACCAGTCGTTCTGGGACGCGATCGCCTTCTTCCCCTTCCTTCAGGACCCGCTCTACATCCTCAAGCGCGAGCTGACCTGGATCCCGTTCTTCGGCTGGTACATCATGAAGATGCGCATGATCCCGGTTCATCGCGGCAGCCGTTCGAAAGCACTGAAGGCCGTGGTCGCCGCGACCAAGGAAGAGATGGCGCGCAACCCTCGCCAGCTCATCATCTACCCCGAAGGGACAAGACGCGCGCCGGGCGACGAACCGGCCTACAAATACGGCATCGTCGAAATCTACACGCAGCTTGGTGTTCCGGTGGTGCCGGTTGCCCATGTCGCCGGCCTCTATTGGCCGCGCCGCAAATTCCTGCGCTATCCCGGCACCATCAAGGCGCGTTTCCTGCCGCCGATTCCACCGGGACTGAGCAAGGACGAATTCATGGCCCGGCTGATCGGCGAGACCGAAGCTGCCTGCGACCAGTTCCTGATTGATGCGGCGCGCGGCCCGAACCCGCCTGCCTTGCCGCCGACAGCGGCGAAAAGGCTGCAAGAGCTGGACAACGCCGCAAGAACCAAAGTCTGAACCGGAAGTCTCCGGCCGGCAGTTCTCAGCCGAACACCGCCAGCGCGGTGGTCAACACCAGCGTCACGGCAAAGATCAGGTTGATGATCCGCGAGGCCGCCGGCCGGCGCAGGAAGCGCGCGAACCCAGCCCCCGCGACAAGCCACAGAGCGTGGATGGCAACGATCATCGGGGCGAGAACCGCCAGCTTCAGCCATAGACCAGGCTCAGTGGCGCCCTGTTTGGACGAAGCACCGGCGAACACGGCGGCGATCGCCACATAGGCCTTTGGATTGGCGACCGCGAGAAGAAATCCAGCCAGCCATGTGGGACGCGAAGTCTCGGCGGCGCGGGCGGCCAGCGGCGGCGCCGTAGCGATCTTGAAGGCGAGATAGAGGATGTAGGCCGCGGAGGCCAAAGCCAGCAACGGCGCCAGCTTCGGCATCGAGGTGAGCACTGCCATGACCCCGGTCGCGACAACCAAAAGCACGGCGATCGTGCCCAGGATGATTCCCCAGGCATAGCCCAGGGAATGGCGCAAACCGAAGGCGGCACCAACGGCGGTGACGCTTATCGTTGCCGGCCCCGGGCTGCCCATGACGACGGCGGAGGCAAGCACGAGCGCGCACAACTGGCGCCAAAGATCCGGCTGCAAAAGAAGCGGCTCAGTCATCTCACCCTCTGTCTTGCCCCGTGCGAAGGAGGCTATGGCAAGACAAGAGGGTCGTCTTGGACGTTCGTGCGAGGAGCGGCCGCCGAAACTTCAGTCGCTCGCTTTGTCGAGTTCGGCCATGTCGGCGGCGCTCAGCTTCAGCGACGCCGCCTTGATCAGGCTGTCCATCTGCTCGGGCTTGGTGGCGCTGGCGATCGGCGCGGTGACGCCCGGCCGAGCGATCACCCAGGCAAGCGCGACTTCCGCCTGCTTGGCCGAATGCCTTGATGACACCGCGTCGAGTGCCGCAAGGATGCGCATGCCGCGCCCATTGAGATAGTCCTTCACGCCGCCGCCACGCGGGCTTTGGCCGAGATCGGCCTCGCTGCGGTATTTGCCGCTGAGGAAACCTTTGGCCAGGCTGAAATAGGTGATGACGCCGATGTCCTCGGCCACGCACAGATCGCGCAACGGCCCGTCAAAGGATGAGCGATCGTAGAGATTGTATTCCGGCTGCAGCACCTCGTAGCGCGGCAGACTGCGCAGGCTCGCCACATCGAGTGCCGCACGCAACTGGCCGGCGTCGAGGTTAGAGCACCCGGCATAGCGAATCTTGCCCTTGGCGAGCAGCTTCTCGTAGGCGCCAAGCGTTTCCTCATAGGGCGTCGCAGGATCCGGCCAATGCGACAGATAGAGATCGATGAATTCGGTCTGCAGCCGCTTCAACGATGCGTCGACGGCCTTTTCGATGTAGGCGGCGGACAGGTCCTTGTGCCCCTGTCCCATATCCGAACCGACCTTGGTGATCACCACGACCTTGTCGCGATTGCCACGGTCTTTCATCCATTTACCGATGATGGTTTCCGATTCGCCGCCCTTGTGGCCTGGAACCCAGCGCGAATAGGCGTCCGCCGTATCGATGGCGTTGAGGCCGGCGCCGACGAAGCGGTCGAGCAGGTCGAACGAGGTTTTCTCGTCGGCAGTCCAGCCGAAGACGTTGCCGCCCAGAACCAGCGGCGCGATGGACAAGTCGGTGCGACCGAGACGACGTTTCTGCAAGGCGTATCTCCGGGATGATTGGGCGGGCAAATGGCGCCCGCGGGCTGAGGGTTGGAGCCTAACCTAGGTCTTGCCTGAACGAGGTCAAAGGCCTGGTGGCCTTTTTCCGCAGAGCCAGCTTCACAAAGGCGCGACCTGCCGCGCCACCTCTTCCAGCCAATGGTCGCGAATGCCCAGCGCCTCGAGATGCTCCAGGGTGCTCAGCACATAGTCCTCGTTGTTGCCGGACTGGCCGACCGCACCGCGCACCACGGCCGCCGCATCTGCAGCGTCGAGCGCTCCGGCATATTGCTCGTGCTGGCGGTCGACAATGTAAACCACCGCGTCGACCGTACCGCCGCCGTCGAGGCGAACCTTGAGCAGACGCTCCAGATAGACATTGGTGACCAGCTCGCGCTCGCGCAGATAGGCCATAACCTCGTCGCGCAAGTCGCCGGGGACGCGGAATGCGAGGCCGACGCAGGACCCGCCACGATCGAGGCCGAGCACCAGCCCCGGCCGCTCGCGCGTGCCGCGATGCACGAAGGAATAGACGCATAGCGAGCGCCGGTAGCCATGCAGGCGGGCACGCTGTGTTTCGACATGCGCGAATCCCGGCCGCCAGATCAGCGAGCCATAGCCAAACACCCAAAAATCGCCCATATCGCCGCGCCTGATTGCAAAAGATGCCAACACCGCACCCGGACCGGTGTTTTTTCCGCCCGTCCCGTCTAACTATTCGTCTGTCCACCTGGCGGAATCGACTACCCGTCCGCAATACCCATGCGTTAACGAGAGCCAAAGCATGACGTCAAGTGACGAACGCCAGCCGAACAAACGTCGCCGCCTGATCTGGCTTGCAGCATTCATCGTCGTGCTGTTCGCCCTCTACAGCGGCGGCTGGTTCTATCTGGCTGACCGCGTCAGGAGCGAGGCCGACAAGGCGGTTGCCACGCTCAACAAGAATGGCGTCGAGGCCGGCTGCGCCAATCTCCAGGTCAGCGGCTATCCCTTGAGCTTTACCGTCTCCTGCGACAACCTCGCCTATGAGGACGATGCCAAGAACATTGCGGCCTCGGCCGGCAGTTTCAACGCAGCCGCCCAGATCATCCAGCCTCTGTCGCCGGTTGCCAATCTGCGCGGCCCGCTCAGGACCTCCGTTCCCGACATGGTGCCGCTGTGGATCGACTGGGACAATCTGCAGGCCAATTTCAAATTGTGGTGGCCGCTGCCGCGGCGGATTTCGCTGGAGGCAGAGGGCCTTTCCGGCCAGACCGATCCGGCCGACGATACCGATCCGGTGCAACTGTTCAGTGCCGGCAAGGCATCAGGTCAGTTGCAGCCCAACGGCGAGGATATCGACTATCTCGGCAGTTTCGGCGATCTCGAGGTCGACCCCGACGCAATTGGAGGGCGCGTGCTTCCGGCGCTCGATGCCAGCGGCGACGTGACATTGAAGAACGGCGTCGCACTGATCGGCACGCAGGTGAAGAGCCTTCGTGGCCAGGCGATCGAAATCCGCAACCTTGACCTGTCGTCGGGGACGGCGCGCATCACCGTTTCGGGACCGCTCTCGGTCGATGCCGAGGGCCTGGTCAACGCCGACCTGATGATCAGGTTGAAGGACCCGAAGGCGGTGGCGGCCATCCTCGGCACCGCCATACCCGAGCAGAAAAGCCAGATCGAGCAGGGTTTTTCTGCCCTGGCGGTGCTCGGCAACGAACCGTCCATGCCGCTGAAGGTGGTCAGGGGCAAGGCCTCGCTCGGCTTCATTCCGCTGGGCAAGATCAAGCCGGTCGAATAGCTCAGCCATGGCAAAACCGGTGAAGCTGCTGAGCGTTGGCGCATTGACGCTGGACACCATCCTGCGCGTCGAGACGCTGCCCATACATCAGGGCAAGTTCATGGCCTCCGACGGCGTCCAGATCGCCTCGGGCATGGCCACCAGCGCCGCCTGCGCTGCCCATCGCCTGGGCGCCGAAGTATCGCTGTGGGCGAGTGCCGGCGACGATGCCGTCGCCGACCAGCTCATCGCCGGCATAGAGGCCGAAGGCGTCGATTGCACCTTCGTGCGGCGCGTCAGAGGTGCCCGCTCGGCGCTGGCCTCGATCCTGGTCGACGCGCATGGCGAGCGCATCATCGTGCCGTTCTATGACAGGCTTGCCCAGGCCGATCCCGATGTCCTGCCGGTCGCCGACCTCATGGCATTCGATGCCGTTCTGGTAGATGTCCGCTGGCCGGGTGCGGCGGCACTCGCCCTGAAGGCGGCGCGCGCCATCAGCCGTCCGGCGATCCTCGATGCCGACACCGCGCCGCTGGAGGTCCTTGAGCAGTTGTTGCCGCTCGCTACGCACATCATCGCTTCGGAGCCGGCAGCGCGCATCGTCTGCGGCCAGGCGCTCGATCCGGAAACGGCTTGCGCCGATCTCGCCAGCCGCACCGACGCTTTTGTCGCAGTGACAGGCGGCGCGGCGGGCAGTTGGTGGCACGACCGTCGCGCTGGCTGCGTGCGCCATGTCGCGGCGCCGAAAATCAAGGCGGTCGACACGCTCGCCGCCGGCGATGTCTTTCACGGCGCCTTCGCCGTCGGGCTGGCGGAAGCCATGCCGGTCGAGCAGGCTTTGCGGTTTGCCAGTGCGGCCGCGGCGCTCAAATGCCTGCGCTTCGGCGGCAGGCTTGGGGCGCCGAACCGAGCCGAGACGCTGGCCATGGTTGCGCAGACCTGGCCTGCCTGAGACAGACCTAGCCCTTCGCGGGGTGCTCGACCGCCTGACGGCCGAAATCGGGAACGTCGATGTCCTGGCCGGCTTCGATGATCGAGCGGCGCACGGCGCGGGTGCGGGTGAACAGGTCGAAGAGTTTTTCGCCGTCGCCCCAGCGGATTGCGCGCTGCAGCGACGCCAGATCTTCCGAGAACCGCGCCAGCATTTCGAGGATGGCGTCCTTGTTGTGCAGACAGACATCCCGCCACATGGTCGGGTCGGAGGCGGCAAGGCGGGTGAAGTCGCGGAAGCCGGAAGCCGAATATTTGATCACTTCGGATTTGGTCACTGACTGCAGATCATCGGCGGTGCCGACGATGTTGTAGGCGATGATGTGCGGCAGATGCGAGACGATGGCCAGCGTCATATCGTGATGCTGGGGATCCATCGTGTCGATGTTGGCGCCGCAGCGCCGCCAGAACTCCGACAGCCTCTCCAACGCGTCCGGGTCGGTGTCGGGCAGCGGCGTGAAGATGCACCAGCGATTGTCGAACAGGTCGGCGAAACCGGCGTCGGGGCCGGATTTTTCTGTGCCCGCCAGCGGGTGGCCGGGAATGAAATGGACACCTTCAGGCACATAAGGCTGCACTTGCGCAATGACAGACGCCTTGGTCGAGCCGACATCGGTGAGGATCGCGCCCGGCTTCAGCGCCGGCGCGATTTCCTCGGCAACCGCGCCGGACGATCCAACCGGCACCGAAATGATGACCAGGTCGGCATCGCGGACAGCTTCTCTCGCATCGGTGCTATAGCTATCGCCCAGCCCAAGCTCCTCGGCCCGTGCCAGCGTCGCCGCACTGCGGGTCGAGATGGATACGTGGCGGGCGAGGCCCTCGCGGCGGATGACGCGGGCCAGCGACGAGCCGATCAGGCCGATGCCGACCAGCGCGATCTTTTCAAACATCGGTGATGTCATGGTTTCTAGCTTTTCAGGAATGTCGTGAGAGCGGCGACAACGCCGCGATTGGCCTCTTCGGTGCCGACGGTCATGCGCAGCGCATTGGGAAAGCCATAGCCCGAAACGCGCCGCAATATATAGCCGCGCGCCGTCAGATAGTCGTCCGCCGCCGCCGCCGAATGTTTCTGGTCCTCGGGAAAATGAATGAGGATGAAATTGCCGACGCTGGGCGTCACCCGCAACCCAAGCTTTGTGAATTCCTCACTCAGCCAGGCCAGCCAGGTCTCGTTGTGCGCCACGCTGCGCTCGACATGGGCGCGATCGCGAATGGCGGCGATGCCGGCCTCGATCGCCGTCGCATTGACGTTGAAGGGGCCGCGCACGCGGTTGATGGCGTCGACGATGTGCATCGGCGCATACATCCAGCCGATCCGCGCCCCGCCAAGGCCGATCTTGGAGAAGGTCCGGGTCATCACCACGTTCTCTGCGCTGCCGACCAGTTCGATGCCGGCCTCATAGTCGTTGCGGCGAACATATTCGGCATAGGCCGCGTCGAGCACCAGAAGCACGTTCTTCGGCAGTGCGGCATGCAGACGCCGCACCTCCTGGAATGGCACATAGGTGCCGGTCGGATTGTTGGGATTGGCGAGGAACACGATCTTGGTGAGCGGCGTGACGGCGGCCAGGATGGCGTCGATATCGGCGCGCTCGTCTGTTTCCTTGATCGTCACCGGAACGGCGCCCGCCGACTGGATGTAGATCTTGTAGACCATGAAGGCGTGCTCGGTGATGACGGCCTCGTCGCCGGGCGCCAGATAGGTCTGCGCCAGCAGGCCGAGGATTTCGTCGGAGCCGTTGGAGCAGATGATGTTCTGCGGGTTGAGGCCATGCACCTCGGCGATCGCTTCGCGCAGCCGCCTGGCGGTGCCATCTGGATAGACGTCAAGCTTTCCGGCAATCTCGCGCGCGGCTTCGATCGCCTTCGGCGAGGGCCCGAGCGGGTTCTCGTTGGAGGACAGCTTGTGGACCTTGGCGACGCCGGCAGGCGCCGTGCTCTTGCCCGGCACATAGGCGTCTATGTCCATGATGCCCGCGCGCGGGGTTGGACGTGCCTGGTCCGGTGTCTGGCTCATGTCGCAAAATCCGTCGAGAACGCTTCCTGAGGGAAGCCGCAGCGGAAATACAAGCCGTGGCCTGCAATGTCGAGAGGCGACAGCCTCCCGCCCAAGGCAGGCCGTTGACGCCGGCGCGCCACAGCCCTAGAAGGGGAGCGAACTTCCGTGGTGATTTGGCCGGTCGGCTTGCAGCCACGTTAAACAACTTGCTAAAGGGCCGTTTGCATCCTGTAACCGGCTTTGCGACCGCAATGCCGGTTTTTTGTTGTCCGCGCCGGCCGGACACCCGTATCGGCATCGACTTTCGACGAGTGCGATGCGTGGGCTCAAAGTGTGAGATGGATGTCATGGCCGTTCTGCGTGCCCGCAAAACCAACAACGAGGTCGACCAACCGTCGAGCCCGGTTTTGCGTTTTGGATCCGACAAGCCGCTCAAGCTGGACGCCGGTACGCTGCTGTCACCGTTCCAGATCGCCTACCAGACCTACGGCACGCTGAACGATGCCCGCTCCAACGCCATCCTCGTCTGCCATGCGCTGACCGGAGACCAGCACGTCGCCAGCACCAATCCGGTGACCGGCAAGCCAGGCTGGTGGGAAGTGCTGATCGGGCCCGGCAAGATCATCGACACCAATCGTTTCTTCGTCATCTGCTCCAACGTCATCGGCGGTTGCCTTGGGTCCACCGGCCCGGCCTCGACCAATCCCGCCACCGGCAAGCCCTATGGGCTTGACCTGCCGATCATCACCATCCGCGACATGGTGCGGGCGCAGCAGATGCTGATCGACCATTTCGGCATCGAGAAACTGTTTTGCGTGCTCGGCGGCTCGATGGGCGGCATGCAGGTGCTGGAATGGGCGTCGAGCTATCCGGAGCGCGTCTTCTCGGCACTGCCGATCGCCACCGGCGCGCGCCATTCCTCGCAGAACATCGCCTTTCATGAGGTTGGCCGGCAGGCTGTCATGGCCGATCCGGACTGGCATGGCGGCAAATATTTCGAGCACGGCAAACGCCCGGAAAAGGGCCTGGCGGTAGCGCGCATGGCCGCCCACATCACTTACCTGTCGGAAGCCGCCCTGCACCGCAAGTTCGGCCGCAATCTGCAGGATCGCGAAGCGCTGACCTTCGGCTTCGACGCCGACTTCCAGATCGAAAGCTATCTTCGGCACCAGGGCATGACCTTCGTCGATCGCTTCGACGCCAATTCCTACCTCTACATGACGCGGTCGATGGACTATTTCGACCTCGCCGCAGACCATGGCGGCCGGTTGGCCGATGCCTTCGCCGGCACGAAAACCCGCTTCTGCTTGGTGTCGTTCACCTCGGATTGGCTGTTCCCGACCGAGGAGAGCCGCTCGATCGTGCATGCGCTCAACGCCGCCGGCGCATCGGTATCCTTCGTCGAGATCGAGACCGACCGTGGCCACGACGCATTCCTGCTCGACGAGCCGGAACTGTTTGCCGCCATTAACGGCTTCATCGGCTCGGCCGCCCGGGCGAGAGGGCTCAGCGCATGACCCGGAAAAATTGCAGGCTTTTCGGATCGGGATCATGCGCCAGGCGGGAGGCGAAGCCATGAGCGTCAACCGCGACCAGCGCGTCGACCTCGAAGTCGTCGCCAACCTCATCCCGCCACAGTCGCGCGTGCTCGATGTCGGCTCGGGCGACGGCTCGCTGCTCGAACTGCTGCAGGACACCAAGCAGGTCGACGGCCGCGGACTCGAGCTGTCGCAGCGCGGCGTCAACGAATGTGTGGCGCGCGGCCTCTCGGTCATCCAGGGCGATGCCGACAAGGATCTCGAATTCTATCCCGACAAGGGCTTTGACTTCGTCGTCCTGTCGCAGACGCTGCAGGCCACCCGCAACCCCAAGCTGGTGCTCGACGAACTGCTCAGGATCGGCAACCGCGCCATCGTCTCCTTCCCCAATTTCGGCCATTGGCGTGTGCGCCTGTCGCTGTTCCTCAACGGCCGCATGCCGGTGACCAAGGACCTGCCCTATTCCTGGTACGACACGCCCAACATCCACTTCTGCACCATCCGCGATTTCGTCAATCTGTGCGACGAACTCGGCGCGACAGTCGAGAAGGCAACCGCCCTCGACGCCGCCGGCCAGAAGATCGGCCTGTCGATGCCGTGGTGGTTCTGGAATTTCTTCGGCCAGCAGGCAGTGTTCTTGCTGAAACGGTAATTTCCGCACCGATCAAAGACCCGACTCGCCAAGCAACAGTGTGTTTGCCGCCGAGCAAAGTCGCCCTGTATGACGATCGCGAACCAGTGTAAATGGCGTCGACTGTTTGACAGCGGGCTAGTGCGGCTATAGCCACACTGACGGCTCGGGGGGGCAAAAATGGTCGAAGAACGCGCAACTTATTCACTCGTCGTCGAAATGGAGAATGCAAAGTCGATCGACTGGGACGAGATCGGCGTTGGGATGAAGGCCTTGGCTCGGGAAATCTCATCGGTTTCAGCAACCGGTTCAGCGCATACCTTTCATACGACGACTTCTTTTCAAGAACCTTTGCGTTGATCTGGTTTTTCCCGATGGCCCGTGGAGACGGTCGATTTGCCTCGAAGCGAGCGATCAACGCCAACAATGTAGCGTTTCGACGCGAGTGGATCCTCAGCCACCCTTTTCCAAAACATAACGGCTTCAAGGTTTCCTGCACTTTGCTGATGCGCGAACTGCTGCGGGAAGGCCACAAAATTCATAATGTCAACGCACGCGTTTATCACTATTCGCCGCGGGGCTGGCGGTTCTTTTACTGGCGCGCCCTGGTTACAGGTCGCGACGCCGACCGGAAGTTCGTTGCGCTCAATTCGCCGAGCCGCACGCGACGGATAGTCAAGTCCTTCAGCCGGTGGCTCACCATGTCATGGCGCACGACACGACGGATCGTAGGCCATGCCCGGGAAACCGGGATGCCGCTTTGGCAGGTTCCCTTTTCTCTGATTGTCGGTCAGGCATTTTATGGTTTGGCGTTTTGGGGCCAGTTCAGTTTCGCAACTGGCATGGTTCGCGACAAAATCGAAACGGTGCCAGACTATGTTGGGCATAGCTAGACGCTGTACCGCCATTCCTTGAACCGCAGTTCAGCGTCCAATTGATCCTTGATCCGGCGATTGCTCCAGAACATCCGTGGCCTTGTGCGGATGTTCGACGCCGTCGACGAACACCACATCGGCCTCCGAATTGTCCGTGCGCAGCGCCAGTATCGCTTGGTAGGCCGGCGAATTGTACCAGCCATGCACATGCTGCCTGTCGGGAAATTCTATGATGATCAGATGGCCAGGCCAGTCGTTCTCGATCACCTCCACATCGCCGCCATGGACCAGAAAACGGCCGCCGAAAGGTTCCAGCGTGGCATCTATCCTATGCAGATATTCGACGATCTGCGGACCCATTGTGGCTTGGCGCATATGGGCGACGGCGTAAGCGGCCATGACTGAACTCCCTTGTCATCGAAGCCGAGTTGCCGGCCTCTGCATGGGCAATCTGACCAAAGGCCGAGCGCTAAGCGATTACGTCTGAGGTAATGGGATGTATGCTATCTGTCATGATGGGTTGCTTCCACGGTGATTCGTAATGCTATGTGCGGCGGTGCTGTTGCAATTGGAACGCTAAGAGCGGGGATTCGTTGTCTCGCCTGGATTGAGTACCGGCACGGTGGGTGACAGGGGCAGTCGTTTTTTATAGCGTCGCGCCGACTGTGATGTGGTGTAGAGAAAGGGAAGTCCAATCCATTCGACCGTTCTGAAAATCGAAAAGTCCTGGACAGACGCGCAACCCTGCGCAGGAAACAGCTGACAGACATGGCCGGGATCGATCCAGTACCTCTCATCACGGTCATTACGCCGACCCACAACCGACGCGAAACAGTGTTGCGCGCCGTGGAAAGCGTATTCTCCCAGAGCATGTCGAGGTTTGAGCACATTGTCGTCGACGATGGTTCGACCGATGGGACCGAAGCGGCGCTGGCCCGCATCCAGGACCCGCGGCTGATCTATGTCGGGGCGAAATGGCGAGGCGCCAACGCCGCCAGGAATGCCGGCATCGAGCGGGCGCGGGCACCGTTGGTGACGTTCCTCGATTCCGACGACATCTACTTGCCGCACCGGCTTGAACGAACCCTGACCTGGTTCGATGAAAATCCTGCACTGCAAGTGCTGATCAGTTCGTTCGTGTCCCTGAAGGGCAATCGCATCACAAACTGCGCCAACCCAGAGGCATTCGTGAGCCCCGCAATGCTTGAGCGGACGCTGGTTGGGCAGACCATCTTCATCGCCGGCTCCGCGATCACTGCTCGCCGTGAAGCCTTGCTGGCCATCGGCGGCTACGACAGCGACATCACCCGCATGCAGGATCGCGAATTGCTGCTGCGCCTTGCCCGGCGCTTCGGTGCGCAACTGTCCGAGGACCTCGACTGGACGAAATACAATTCGGAGAACTCGATTTCCGGCCGCCGTGACGGCTATGTCGAGGCCTATGCGAACCTGATGGGCAAACATCCTCATATTGCCCACGCCTACCCGCACATTCCGCCTTACATGATCTCGCGGCAGCTCATCGCCGATATCCTGCGAGGCAGGATACCGGAGGCATTCCAGGGCTATATGGCCAACCGATCGTCGAAAGCGCTTGGCTACTCGCTGCCGGAATTGATGCAAGGCTATGTCCATGGCCGACGCTGGCGCCGCGATCTCTCCAACGAGTTTCGCAACCAATGTGGCGCCCGGCTCGCCTGAACCCAGAGCAACTCCAGGAAAATCGTGGAACGGTTTTCCCTCCGGATTGCGTGAACCGCACTATCGAGAGCTCAGCGGTCAAGTTCGGGAAAATACGGATCCGATAAAAACCGCCTGTCCCGTTCGCCCTGCAGGCAGTCTATCGGCTTGGCCGCGTCGACGGGGGTGATTCTCGCCTTGTCCCGAATGCCGCTCACTTCGAGGATCAGCTTGCGCCGGATGGCTGTCGAAAACTCCGCGGCGGCATAGATGGGCAGCACGAAGGAACCGGGCCCGCCGGTCACGCACTGCGCGTAATACTGGTCGAGATGGCTGAAGGTGGGCGACGGGCTGATCAGGATCGGCAGGCCGTTGACGACGATGCCTTTGGCAGTCGCCGCATCACGCGTCGCGGTGACTGGCGGCCCGATATTGTTCGGTCCGTCGCCCGAAATGTCGATGACGCTACGTTCGCCCTGGAAAGACGTGCGGTCGAAAAGCTCGGCACCGAAGGCCAGCGCGCCGGAAATCGAAGTGCCGCGAAAGCTGCGGAACGGGCGCGCCGCGACCTCGTCGGCAAAGCTGTTGGCGCTCTCGGCACTATCGATGATCTGCCAGCCGATGACCGCGTCGTCGCGCACCGTGCCGGCCCACTCGAAATAGGTCAGCGCTATGCGGCCCGTGGCGCCGGCGCGAACAGCCTTGATGAAGTCGGGATGCCGCAGCGCCTCGACATAACCGGCGCGCTGCAGCGCGAACTCCTTCTCGTCCATCGACAGCGAGATGTCGACTGCCAGCACCAGCTCGACGTCGACGGCGAGCGCATCCCGCGGCGAGGCGGCGGGAGCAGCCTGGGCGCAGGCAAGACAGGCAAGCAGGCGCAGAGCATCAAGCATGGCCGTCACCAGGTTGTTCTCCCGAAGAGCTTCCCTCGCGATCACGGCAAAATAAAGCTTTGCTTCCCCGTCCGGATATCAGCTCATTTCTTGCGGCGGGCGGCGACTGGCGGCGGTTCGATCGCGCCGGCTCTGACGCGGGCGGGCTTCAGCGCTGGCGCACCGGAATCCTTGACGATCGTCAACGCGCGCGGGAAGAAGTGGTTGTTGTGCTGGCCGCGCCCGATGTTGAGGATCGCTGTCGCCGGCAAACGCTTCTCGAGCATCGACAGCACGCGTCTTAGCGATGGGCCGTCGAATGCATCCAGCGCCTCGTCGATGATCACCCATTTCGGCTGCCGCAACGCGAGCCTGGCGAAGGCCAGCGAGCGCTGTTCGTCATCGCCCAACTCATGGTCCCAACGCCCGGCGCGGTCGAGCGATGAGGATAGCCGTCCCAGACCGACCTCGGCCAGCACCGCCGAAATGTCGGCATCGTCCGCCGGCGCGGGGCCGTTCGGGTGATCGAGGACTTCGCGCAATGTGCCGACCGGAAAATAAGGCACGCGCGGCACGAATATGGGGGTTTCTCCCGCCGGCAGGCCGATCCGGCCGCTTCCCCATGGCCACAGGCCGGCAATGGCACGAAAGAACAGCGTCTTGCCCGCACCGGGATCGCCGGTGATCATGACGCGCTCGCCGGGGCGGATTTCGACATGCGGGTCGGCGAGCCTGGTGCAGCCCTCCGGCGAGGCCACTTCGAGCTTCTCGAAAGTCAGGCTGCCACTGACGTTTTGGCCGAAGGCGATGCGCTTTTCGGTGTCGTGCAGCGCATCGGTTTCATCGAGCGCGATGCGGAAATCGGCCACGCGCATCAGCGTGGCGCGCCAATCGGCAATGCTGCCGATGTTGTTGATGAACCAGCGCAAGGAGGAGTGGACCTGGTTGAATGCGCCGACCGCCATCATCAGCCCGCCAAAGCTGATATCACCTGAGAAATAGACGGGCGAAGCAACCAGTATGGGCGCCACGACGGTGATCCAGCCATAGGTGTCGGTCACCCAGGACAGGTTGATCTGGGCGGTGTAGATGCGCCGCATGGCGCCGAGCACCGTGCCGAGATCGAGTTCGAGCCGCCGCCTGGCGTCGGCCTCGCCATGATACAACGCAATGGCATCGACATTCTCGTTGACGCGCACCATCGAGGAGCGCAGCTCGGCTTCGCGTGTATAGCGGTCGCTGTTCAGGCGGATGAGCGGCCGCCCGACCAGCCAACTCAGCCAGGAGGCGATGCCGGCGTAAAGGATGGCGGCCCAGACCATATAGCCAGGTATGGCCAGCGAGGTCCCGCCGATGTGGAACACGAAGCCCGAGGACAGCTCCCACAGCACGCCGACGAAGGACACGAGCAGGATGCACGACTGCAGCAGGCCGACGCCGAGATCGGTTGACAGATCGGACAGATGCGCGGCGTCCTGCTGCATGCGCTGGTCGGGATTGACGCCGATGGCGCCGGCATTGGCCAGCCGGAAGGCGCGCGCCGGCCGCATCCATTGATCGATCAGATCCAGCGTCAGCGCCTCGCGCAGCTTGAGCCTGATCATCTGGTTGAGCCAGGTCTGGCCGATATTGAGCACCAGAAGTCCCCCGGCTATGGCCGCGAAGACGAGGAGCTGGTGCAAAAAGGCCGCCATGTCGCGGCGGGCAAGCGCATCGTAGAAAGGCTGGTTCCAGCGGTTGAGCAGAACCTGGCCGATCGACGTTGCGATGATCACGGCCATGATGCCGACCGATGTCCACAGCAACCATCTGCGAACCGGCGATCCCGCAAGCGCCCGCCGGATCGTCATCACCTGATCGTGCAGGCTGCTGGCCTCGACCGCCACGGCAACCGGCTGAACGGCGGCGGCATTGTCCGGTTGATCAGCCATGGCCGAGGTCCTTGCGTCAGTGCTGCAACCGGATGGAGAAACTTGACAGGCGTTCGTATGGGCTGCCGGATGGGCTGTCGGTCTGCTTGCGACAGATAGGCAGGGAAACGACGTCAGGCACGCTTGCCGCGATCACGAAGCCGTCACCCGCGCAGCCAAGGGCTTGGCATCCGCTTTGTGACGGCCAAGCCGGGTGGCGCCATGCGGCGACAGCACCGGCACGAAGACGCGGCGCGATGCGCGCTGCGCCACCGGCACGCCTTGATAGAGCCGCTTCTGCGCCTCGACCACGATGACCCCGGAAAAGATCGGCCACAGCCGCCGGCCGGCGCGCTCCAGTACATTGTGGAAGCGCATCATGAAACGGCGCCGCGATGGCGGAAAGAACAGCGCATCGGACCAGGCTGCGGGCGTGAAATTGGCCTCGCGCAGCAATTCCGTAAGCTGGCCGCGCGAAAAAGGCCGGCCGTTGCCGAATGGGGTGTGCTCGAAGCGCGCCCAGACACCACGCCGGTTGGGCACGACGATGACCACCCGGCCGGCCGGCGACAGCACGCGCCAGATCTCGTTCAGCGTCTCACGCGGGTTCTCGACATGTTCGAGCGAATGGACGAGCAGCATGCGGTCGATGCAGGAATCGACCAGCGGCAGTTCCTCGTCGAAGACCAGTGCCGTCGCCGTCGGCCCCGTCGCCGGCCACACCACCGCGCCTTGCGTTGCCGGCATGAAGGCGAAGACCCGCTCGGCGTCGCTGCCGAACCGCTCCAGCCACGGCAAGGTGTAGCCCAGACCAACCAGCCGCTCGTTGGGAACGGCCGCCCATATCGACGACAACGCCATGGTGATCGAACGCTCGGCGAACCGGCCGAGCGTTGTCGAATAGAACGAGCGAAGATCGACGATGTCGGAATGCATGGCAGGGATGTAGCCGTGATGTCGCCAGGTTTCAACAAAAGGCCGCGACGACCCGACATTCCGGGAATGTCATTCGACATCCGGGATGACATCGACCCGCAAGCGCCCTATGTCTGCGGCCATAACGGAGAGATATGATGCCGGTCGAAATCGAACAGTTCATGTGCCGCAGCGACAATTTCGGCGTGCTGGTGCATGACCCCAAAAGCGGCCAGACCGCGATCATCGATGCGCCCGAGGAAGCGCCAATCTTGGCCGCGATAAAGCGCACCGGCTGGACGCCGACGATGATCCTGACCACACATCATCACATGGATCACGTTGAGGCCAATCTGGCGCTGAAGGAGCGCTTCAAGCTGCGTATCGTCGGCCCGGAGGCCGAAAAGGCCAAGATCCCCGGCATCGACGAGACCGTCGAAGACGGCTCGGTTCTCCATCTTGGCGATGAAAGGATCGAAGTCATCGCCACCCCCGGCCACACTGCCGGCCACGTTTCCTATTATTTGCCGGCCTCGAGCGTGGCGTTCACCGCCGACACGCTGTTTGCGCTGGGTTGTGGGCGGCTGTTCGAATGCAAGCCGCCGGTAATGTATGATTCGCTGAAGAAGCTGGCTGCACTTCCAGCTGAAACGGCCATCTATTGCGGCCACGAATACACGCTCTCCAACGCCCGTTTCGCGCTGACCGTCGACCCGTCCAATTCAGCATTGAAGGAACGCGCCGCCAGGATCGAAAAGCTG